>CAZTOF010000646.1:0-12866 GCA_964615515.1 uncultured Gemmatimonadaceae bacterium | reverse complement strand
CCACCGCCTCGCTCGCAACACCCAGGAACAGCCCCGATTCCACCACCCCGGCCCGGCGCGCCAGCCGCCGCTCCAGCCCGGCCGGGTTCGCGATTCCCCCGTCGAAGCGGCAGTCGAGGACAAGATTGCCGTTGTCGGTGCGGTAGGGGGCTCCGTTGGCGCCGGCGCGAAGACGGGGCTCGGCTCCGAGGCCGCGCAGCCACGCCAGGTGGGTCGCGTGGCCGAACGGCACCACCTCCACGGGCACGGGAGCGCGCCCGCCGAGCCTCCCCACCAGCTTGGAGTCGTCCACGATGACCAGCATCCTCGCCGACGCCTGGGCCACCATCTTCTCGCGGAGCAGCGCGCCCCCCAGCCCCTTGACGAGGTCGAGGCCGGGATCGACCTCGTCGGCGCCGTCGACGGTGAGGTCGAGCGCGCCGAGCTCCTCCAGGGTCGCGAGGGGTATCCGCAGCCGCCGCGCGGCCTCCTCGGTGCGCACCGAGGTCGGGACGCCCACCACGGCCGAGAGCTCCCCACGTGCGATGCGGGCCCCCAGGTGTTCGAGGAAATGGGCGACGGTGGAGCCCGTGCCGAGGCCGAGACGCATGCCGGAAACCACGCTGCGGGCCGCTTCGCGTCCGGCCAGGCGCTTCATCGCTTCGACGGAGGGTCGGGCCAATACGCCGCCGGGTTCGAGGGGATGAGGGGGGGATGTGGCGAAATCTACCGGTTGTGCGAGTGGGTTACCAGTCGGGGGGGAGATGGTCCTACCCGGGGCCGCGGACTTCCTCCAGCGCCCCGGCCAACGCGTCGAACTGTGCCTCGAGCGCGGCCGCCGAGGTGCCGCCCCGGACCGCACGCGACTCGGCGGACGCCGCCGCGTCGAAGACCTCGAAGACATCGTCGGCGAAGGCAGGGTGGACGGCCCGCATTTCGTCCAGCGTGAGGCGGTCGAGGTCCCTGCCCGACGCCTCCGCCGCGCGGACCAGCGCCCCCACCGCGTGGTGGGCTTCGCGAAACGGAAGCCCCTTGCGAACGAGATGGTCGGCCACGTCGGTGGCGAACAGCGCAGGTCGCAGCGCCCCCGAGATCCTGTCCCGGTCCAGGACCATGGTGTCCACCGCGCCGGTGATCGCCGGCAGCACCACGAGCAGGGTGTCCACCGAATCGAAGACGGCCTCCTTGTCTTCCTGCAGGTCGCGGTTGTAGCCCGTCGGCAACGCCTTGAGCACCGCCAGCATCCCCATGAGGTTCCCGACGAGGCGGCCCGACTTGCCGCGCACGAGTTCGGCTACGTCCGGGTTGCGTTTCTGGGGCATGAGCGACGAACCCGTGGTGTAGCCTTCGCCCAGCCGCACGAAGCCGAACTCGCTGCTGGAGAAGAGGACCAGGTCCTCGGCGAGCTGGGAGAGGTGCACGCCGGTCATGGCCGCGCCGAAGAGGAGCCGCGCGGCCCAGTCGCGGTCGGAGACGCCGTCGATCGAGTTCTCGGAGACGCGGGCAAAGCCGAGGTCGGCCGCCAGCGCCTCGCGGTCGACCTCGAAGGGACAACCGGCAACCGCCCCCGACCCGAGGGGGAGGATGTCGCACTCCCGGAGCACCGCGCACAGGTGTTCCAGGTCGCGCACCAGCGGCCAGGCCCGCGACAGCAGCCAGTGCGCGGCCGGCACCGGCTGCGCCTGTTGCAGGTGGGTGTAGCCGGGCATGACGACCGGCGCTGTCTCCCGTGCCTTCGCGGCGAGCGCCTCGGCCAGCGCCGCCACCCGGCCGCGGAGGTCGGCGATCGCGACCTTGCCCCACAAGCGGAAGTCGGTCGCGACCTGGTCGTTTCGGGAACGGCCGGTGTGGAGCTTGCCCCCCAGGTCGCCGATCTCCTCGATGAGCATGCGCTCGACGACGGTGTGGATGTCCTCATCGGGAAGCTCACCCGGCCCGGGCAGCGCCTCGAGCCGCCGGGCGACGGCTGTGAGACCCCGGTCGATCCGGTCGGCCTCGTCCCCGGTCAGAATCGCGGCGGTTTCGAGTCCGCGCACCCACGCCCGGCTCCCCCGCACATCGTGGGGCCAGAGGCGCCAGTCGATGTCCAGGGACCGGTTCAGCGCCTCCATCCCGCTTGCGAGAGCGTCCTCGAAGCGCCCGCCCCACAGGGCGTGGCCCGCCCGGTCGCGCGGCACACCGGAGGCGGAGGAGGAAGGGCGGTCTTCCAGCGCGTTCAGTCGGCGTGAGTGTGGGCCGGCACCGCGGCCGGTGCCCACGCCGGCGGTGCAGCTTCCTCCGGTGCGGCCGATCGGCGGTGCGCCGCCCCCCGCGCCGCCGCCATCTCCTGCGCCGCCACCGCGCGCTGGGGAAGGCTGAAGAGCTTCACGAAGCCGGAGGAGTCGGAGTGGGCGTAGCCTTCACAGGCACCGAAGGAGGCGAGGTCGAGGTCGTACAGCGAGGCGGGCGCCCTGCGCGAAAGAACGGTCGCCTGGCCCTTGTAGAGGCGCAGGCGCACCGTGCCGGTCACGTTGGCCATCAGCGAATCCACCATGGCGTCGAGGGCGCGGCGCTCCGGGGTCCACCAGCGGCCCTCGTAGACCAGGCCGGCGTACCGGGGAGCCAGCTCGTCCTTCAGGGCAAGCGCGCGGCGGGTCAGCACCAACTGCTCCAGCTCCTGGATGGCGGCGAGCAGGATCGTTCCGCCCGGGGTCTCGTAGACGCCCCGCGACTTGATCCCCACCACCCGGTCCTCGACGATGTCGGCACGGCCAACGCCGTGTTCGGATCCGAGTTCGTTCAACTCCAAAAGCAACGGCAATGGTGACATCGGACGCCCGTCGATCGTGACCGGAACGCCCGCTTCGAAGCCGAGGTCAAGGTCCAGGGGCCTGTCCGGGGCGTCCATCGGGTCGCGCGTCCATACGAAGACGTCCGGGTCCGGAACGTTGGCCGGATCCTCCAGGGGGCCGCCCTCGTGGCTGATGTGCCACAGGTTCTCGTCACGCGAGTAGAGCTTCTCCTGGTCCACGCCCTCGAGCGAAATGCCCCGGGCCCGGGCGTAGGCGAAGGCGTCCTCCCGCGAGGCGATGTCCCACTCCCTCCACGGCGCGATCACCTTCAGGTCCGGCGCGAGGGCCGCGAAGGACAGCTCGAAGCGCAACTGGTCGTTCCCCTTGCCGGTGCAGCCGTGGGCGAGCGCGCCGGCTCCGGTACGCCGCGCGACCTCCACCATGCGGCGCGAGATCAACGGCCGGGCCATGGCGGTGCCCAGCAGGTACTTCCGGCCGTAGACCGCGCCGGCCCGCAGCACCGGCAGGATGTAGTCCGCCAGGAATTCCTCCCTGAGGTCCTCGCCGAAGAACGCGGAGGCACCTGTGGCGAACGCCTTCGCGGCCAGCCGGTCGACCCCGCCGCGCTGGCCCACGTCGGCCGCCATGCAGACGACCTCCGCACGGTGGTTCTCCCTGAGCCAGGGCACGATCACCGACGTGTCGAGCCCTCCCGAGTATCCGAGTACGATCTTCACAGCCTGCGGCCGCTCCGTGGTCTTCAGTGTCCCTGAACCCGACGCGGGCCGGAGCACGGGGGCCGTACGTCTCCCGCCAAGGCCGTACGGTACTGCTCGATCCCCATGCTCCGAACCCGTCTGTCGGTTCCGGGCTGTGGTAACAATATGCAGTGATCGTGAAACAATATGCATCATGTCGACGGGTGTCAAGCGCGGGCCGGACGGGCCGAACGTACAGACGCCACACGGCCGGCCCGCACGCAGCAGGGTCCGGTGCCCGCGAAGGGCCAGGGTCTGGTCCGCGGGATGCTACCGCTCCCCGGCCAACTCCCTGATCGCGGTCGCGACTTCCTCCGCGGCGCGCTCCTCACGGAGGATCGCCAGAACGGTGTCGTCGCCGGCGATGGTTCCGACCAACCCCTCGAACTCCTCCCAGTCGATTCCCGACGCCACCGTCTGCGCGGCCCCGTTCAGCGTCCTCACGACGATCAGGTTGCCCACGGCGGTGGCCGAAACGAAGAGGGTCGGGAGGATCGTGTCGAGGGGAGCGACATGCTCCCACTCCTCCGGCAGGGTGTAGTGCGGCTTCCCGTCGGCGCCGACGACCTTGACCAGGCGCAGGTCGCGGATGTCCCGCGACAGGGTGGCCTGCGCCACGGGGAAACCCTCGGCCGCGAGAAGCTCGCGCAGGGCTTCCTGGTGCGGGACCCGGCGCTCGCGGATGATCCGGAGCACCGTGGCCTGGCGCCGCCGCTTGCCTCCGGACTTCACCGCCGCCCCCCGCTTCGACGGCCGGTCAGAACTCGTGGTGTACCCGCACGAGGAGCAGCCGTCCCACCTCCGGGGCGCCCACGAACTCCCGGTGCATGTTGCCGGCGAGGTTGTTGACGGTCAGCGACACGCGGGTTCCGGGCTGGAAGGGCAGCCGGTAGCCGATCGACGCGTCCACGACCGTGTATTCGTCCACGACTCCTCGGTACACCCCGGAATTCATGGGGAACTTGCCGGTCTCCCGAACGCGCGCCTGCAGAGACAGCCCCATGGCACGGTCGTCGAAGGTGAAGCCGACGGAACCCTTGCCCTTCGGGGCGTTCAGCGCGATGTCGAGCGGGCCCAGGCAGTCGTCCTCTCTGTTGTTGCCGAGGCGGAAGCAGTCGTCGCTCACCATGGAGTAGTTGAAGTTGACGCGCACCCGGTCCGAGACCAGGATCTGGGCCGCCAGGTCGGCTCCCCTGTAGTCGACGGTGCCGAAGTTGCGGTAGGTCACCATGAGGTTGTGGTTCTCGGCCTGGTCCGGGACGACGGTTCCGAGCGGGACCCCCGCGAGCAGTGCGGCGATCGAGCGGGCTTGCGCTTCGGTCACGAGTCCCGCCTGAATGGCCGGCTGCAGCCGGAACATAACGAATGCGCCGGTGGACTCGGGTTCGAGGAAGACGTTGGGCGTCTCGATGCGCAGGGGTCCGACGAAATTCTGGATCTTCGCGAAGTACACGTCGGCGGCGAGCCCCACGCGGTTCCCGATCAACCCCTTGTAGCCCACCTCGTAGGTCGTGTGAATGGTGGAGGCAAGCGGGTCGACCTCGATTGGACCCTCGTCCCGCCGAAACTGGCCCGTATTGAGGTCGAGCCGCATCAGCGCGGTGCCCAGCGCGGGATCGCCCTGGACGGCGCCCGGGTTCATGAGGAGCGGCGCGACGGCGTTGAGCCGGGGGTCCGCCGCCTTGGCCAGCTCGATGAGGGCCTCCCACAGCAGGGGCGCGTGCGCCGGGAGTGCCTGGTTGGGCACTACGGGAGAGCGCATGCAGAGGGACATGTGTCCGCCCTGGCACTGTCTGTCGAAGGTGTACCCGGTCGAGGGCACTCCCCGTGCCTCCACCGCGTAGAAGTCGATCGGCGGAGGCAGCCGCGCCGCGATGATGTCAAGGAAGAGGTTGCTGCTGCTCGGCGTCGCGAAGGCACGGTTGTAGGTCAGGCGGAAGTTCTGGCCTTCCGCGGGCTTGAAGACCAGGGCGGCCCGGGGCGAGATGTTCACTTCCGCCAGCGCGCTGTGGTTGTCGATGCGAACGGCCGTGACCAGGTCCAGCTTCTCGCCCAGCGAGGTCTCCGAGTGCAGATACCCCCCGATCTCGGAGATGATGTCGTCGTCTTCGTTGCGCCCGTTGATCGTGCTGTCGGTGCGGGGTTCGGTGCGCTGCCAGTCCACCCCGTAGGTGAAGCTCTGCCGCGAACCCAGGTCGAAGCCGTACTGGAACTGCGCCGCCATCGTGCGGGACTGGTCGACCACCGCCTCTCCAGTGCGGAGGCCGAAGGTGCCCTTTCCGGGCTCGGTGTCGCGGTCCGACCCGGAGTTGGTCATGTTCAGGAAGAACTGGGCGAAGAGCCGGTCCTTCGAGAAGCGGGACTGGAGGTAGTTGTACCCCCAGTTCTTGACCTGGAAGGCGCCGATGCCGGTCATCTCCACTCCGCCGGCGAGGGTCGAGGTCCCGCCGTTCACCACCAGGTCGCCGTCGCCGGCCACGCGGAAATCGAGACGCGCGTCGACGGAGTACCGCTCGCTGGCATAGTCCCGTTTGCAGATATTGCACCCGGCTTCGCGAGCGTCCTCTTCCGCCTGATCTTCGTATGGCCAGTCGTTGCCGCGCTGGTACTGACCCGAGATCTTGAGCCCGAAGTTCTCGGAAGGCGCGTGGGCCGTGCGGAACTGGGCGTGGACGAGCGACCGTTCCCCACCGGCGAGCGAGATCGCCGATCCCTGCTTGTCGAGCGGAGACGAGGTGATCAGGTGCATGACGCCCGAGGCGGCATTCGGGCCGTACAGCGCCGCCCCGGGTCCCAGCGAGACCTCGATGCGGTCGATGTCGAGATCGGTGGTCGGGAACATGCTGTAGGCGTTGAAGCGGAGCGACGGAACCCGTGCGTAGCGGTTGTCGATGATGGTCAGCAAGGTGCCCGAGAAGACGTTGTTGAAGCCGCGGGCCACCACGGTGCTCTGGGCCAGGCCGGTCTGGGCCCGGTCGATGCCGGGCAGCGTCTGCACGTGGTCGGCCACGGTCACGGCCGCGATCCTCGCCACTTCATCGGCCGAAACCGTGGCGATGGAGGCGGGGGCGTCGAGCGCCTTTTCCTGGCGGCGGGAGACGGTCACGACCACGGGGTTCAGCATCAGGGCGCGGGAGCGCAGCGCGATGTTCACCTCCGCCGTACCGTCGGCCGACACGTTCACCCCGTCCACGCGGGCGGTCTCGTAGCCGATGAAGGTCACGACGACGGTGTGGGTCCCGGGCGACACGGTGAGCGTGAAACGGCCTTCCTCGTCCGAGCCGCGCGGACCCCCCTGTCCGCGGGCTTCCACCATGGCCGCGGCAATCGGTTCCCCCGTCTCGGCGTCGGTGACCTGTCCGCTGATCGTACCCTGCTGCGCAGATGCGGGCGCCACCGGAAAGCTCATGGCGAGGGCGACCGAAAGTACTGTGGCGAATCGAGATCCGACGCTCATGGTTACGCATCCTTGCTAGGGGGAGGCTAGGTTGTGTGTCCCGCCGAAGGTAGGGGATTCCGGGAGGGAGCACAATCGTTGCGAAGGGTCCTCCGGGTCCGGGGTCCCGAGACGACCGACCGTGGAATGACAACGGTGACGCACTGGCTCAAGACAGCGGACTTCGAGGCCGCGAGGCGCCACGTGACGCCCTGCGTCCACCGTACGCCGCTCCTTTCATTCCGCACCCTGGGACGGGCGAGCGGGACGAGAGCCTGGCTCAAGTGCGAGAACCTGCAGAAGACCGGCTCCTTCAAGGTGCGGGGCGCCCTGAACGCGATCGCTTCGCTCGGTCGCGCCGAAGAACACCGGGGCGTGATCACGGTCTCCGCGGGAAACCACGCGCAGGCCGTGGCCTGGGCCGCGCGGCGGGCGCGGACGCGGGCGGTCGTGGTGATGCCGGAGGGGGCGTCGCGGTCCAAGGCGGCCGCCGCGGCCGGGTACGGGGCCGAAGTCGTCCTTCACGGAACGGCGGACCAGGCCTTTCGCGAGGCCCGGCGGCTCGCGGACAAGCAGGGGTTGACCTTCCTCCACCCCTTCGACGCGGCCCCCGTGATCGCGGGTCACGGTTCGACCGGCCTCGAGGTGGCCGAGGACCTCCGGGCCCGGGCGGTGATCGTCGTTCCCGTGGGGGGCGGCGGCCAGATCGCGGGGATCGCGGGGGCGCTGGCCGCGACGGGAAGGCTGGCCGGCCGGGAGCGAATGCGCGTGGTGGGTGTGGAGCCGGAGGGGGCTGCCGCCATGCGCAGGAGCCTCGACGCGGGACGCGCCGCCACCCTGGAGAGCACCGACACCATCGCGGACGGTCTGGCGGCCCCCATGGCGGGCGAACTGAACTATCGGTACGTGGCCGAGTTCGTCGAGGACGTCGTTCTGGTGCGCGACGAGGAGATTCTCTCCGCGATGCGGCTGCTGCTGACCCGTGCACGACTGGTCGCCGAGCCTTCCGGGGCCGCGGCGGTCGCCGCGCTGATGTGTGGCCGGGTTCCCGTGTCGCCGAGCGAGGCGGTGGTGGCGCTGGTGTCGGGGGGCAACGCGGACGAGGACATGATGGTACGGGCGCTCAGGGAGGGGGCGGCGTGGCCGCGTTCCACCTGATGCTCACCGGCACGCTGGTCGAAACCGGTGCCGACCTGATTCAGGCACCGGCAACCTCCGGCCTCTTGCGTACGAACCGGGAGGCGTCGGTAAGGAGCCGCAGCCCCTGGCGCCCGAGCAGGACGAAGACCTCGTCGCCGGGCTGAACCCCGCACTCCAGCAGTGCTTCGCGCAGGCGTCCGACCTCCGGCCCGTTCGGATCGTACGACCGCCAGATGACCGAGGCATCATCCACGCCCGGGGGATGCCTGAACGGTATCTTGATGGAGCCGTCGAGCCCGACCCCGAGGTGCTGTGCGACCGCAACCGACACCTTCTGGCTGTTGCCCTTCAGGTGATGCAACCCGACCGTGAAGCGAAGCGCAGGCTTCCCGTCCTTCGACCAAACGACATCCCGCGCCTGGGCCAGGTCCTTCCGCGGCGCAACGGGGGCGGCCACCACGCGCACGACATCGCCGTCGATTTCGAACTTCCTGGTACCCAGGTAGTTCCTGACGGTCGCTGGGAGAACCTCGAACCTGGCGGGGATCTCATCGACCAGGGACTGGATGCTCGCGGCGCCGCCGGCTTCGCCGATGCGCTTCACGATCGCTTCCACAACGCCCTCGTACGGTTCGTCGGTCCATGCGCTCAGGCCCCACTTGTCCTTGGTGAAGCGGACGAAGAGAGGGTCGGAGGAAAGCAGGCTGGACAGCGACGAATTGTCCGCGAGTCCCGCCAGGTCCGCGATCACGTCCCGCCTGGACGGCTCCCCGACCTCGCGCAGTGCCAGGAAGACGCGGGCACGCCGCGTGTCCCGGAGCACCAGGCTGCCGCCGATCCTGACCAGGCGGGCGTTCCGGGTGAGGGCCTCCCACTCGGAAATGCGGTCCGCGCCGATCTCCCGGCGAAGCCCGTCCTCGTCGATCACTCCCGCCTCGTTGGCAAACCGCGGGGCGAGAAGGCGGGCTTCTTCGACCAGGGTACGGAACAACCCGTTGCCCACCACCCCGTCCAGGTACTCGAACCCGCCCTGCTGCATGACCGCAACCTCGGCCGCACTCCTCCACTCCGGTGGAGCGTCGTCCACAAGCAAGTCCAGTATCCGTTGGAACTTTTCCGGCCTGGCGGCCGCTCCCACCGCCCGCTCAAGCCAGGCGGCCGCCCGTTGAACCGCTCCCGACATGGCCCCCTGCACGGCCGAGCGGAGCCGGACTTCCAATTGGCGCGCTCGCTCCCGGCTCACCCCGAATTCGTCCCCGAGAACCGCCAGCTTCTGCGGAGCGCGCGCGTAGGTCCGATCGAGTGCGATCTTGCGCGCGCGTTCGTCCATGCGCTCGATGACGCTCGCAAATTCTTTCCCTATCTGTATCTCCGAGCGCAGGGCCGCCGCCGTATCGATGAGCTCTAGGTCGTCGGCGGAGGTGCCGAGTCCGCTCTGCTCCAGGAGTGTCGCGAAATCGATTTCCGCGAGATCCGCCAGGGTTTCGGCACCGTGGAAGAGGACGGCACAGCCGAGGAGACGCTCCATCGCGTCGTGATAGCGTGGGTCGGGGGATTGGGTCATGGGGCTCTCTGAAGGGTTGACATGCTTCGCCCATAACATACCAGAGACTCAAAGTCACCGTCAACTGGCCTGCCGTAAGTCGCGCGCCTATTCTTCGGCGATGAGCCAGCGCACGGCCGTACGCACGCACACCTACACCGAATCCGTCATTCGCGAAATGACCCGGGTCGCAAGCCGCCACGGCGCGATCAACCTCGCGCAGGGCTTCCCCGACTTCCCCGCCCCCCGGATCCTCAAGGATGCCGCCTGCCGGGCCATCCGGAACGATGTCAACCAGTACGCGATCACCTGGGGCACTCCCGGCCTGCGCGAGGCGCTGGCCAGGAAGTACGGCGAGTGGTACGGGCTCGACGTCGATGCCGACCGGGAGATCACGGTCACCTGCGGGGCCACCGAAGCCATGGCGGCCGTGATGCTCGCGACCGTCGATCCGGGCGAGGAGGTGATCGTGCTCGAGCCCTTCTACGAGAACTACGGCCCGGACGCGGTTCTCTGCGACGCGGCCCCCGTCTTCGTCCCCCTCTCGGTTCCGGACTTCCGCCTCGATCCCGCGCGCCTTCGCAGCGCGGTCACGGAACGGACGCGCGCCGTCGTGGTCAATACGCCAAGCAACCCGTCGGGGCGCGTCTTCGACCAGGGCGAGCTGAGCGCGGTCGCCGAGATCTGCACCCGGCACGACATCCTCGCGATCACCGACGAGATCTACGAGCACATCGTCTACGAGGGCCAGCACATCCCGCTCGCCACACTGCCGGGGATGCGGGAACGGACGGTCATCATCTCGGGGCTCTCCAAGACCTTCGGCGTGACCGGCTGGCGGATCGGCACGATCGTGGCGCCGCCCGTCCTGAACGCGGCGATCCGGAAGGTGCACGATTTTCTTACCGTCGGCGCCCCCGCCCCGCTCCAGGAGGCGTGCGCGGCTGGGATCGAATCGTTCGGCCGCGACTACTACGACGGTCTCGCGCGGGACTACGCGCGGCGGCGCGACGTCCTCCACCAGGGTCTGCGCGACAGCGGCTTCGGCTGCCGCCCACCCGAGGGCGCCTACTACATCATGGCGGACTTTTCCGCCTTGAGCGCCCTCGACGACACGGCATTCAGCACCTTTCTCGCGCGGGAGTGCGGGGTGGCGCCGGTGCCCGGCTCGTCATTCTACCACCGGCCCGAGGACGGCCGCAGGCTCGTGCGCTTCGCCTTCTGCAAGCGGATCCCGACCCTCGAGCGCGCGGCGGACCGTCTCCGCCGGTTCTTCGGATGAAGGCGGGTCAGGAGGGCCGGCCCGGCGTTTTGGCCTCCGTCGCCCGGCCCGGCGCGGTCGTCGCCGGAATACTGGCCCTGCTTGCCGGTACCTTCGTGCTCGTGGGGATCCTTCTTCCGGGAACGGTCGACGTCACCCGGAGGGTCGAAGTCGACGCGCCGCCCGAGGCCGTCTTCCTCCTCCTCAACGACCTGGAGGCCTGGGCGGAATGGACGTCGTGGGGCGAGGTCGAGTCGCGCCTCGAGGGTCCCGCCTGGGGCATGGGGGCGCGGCGCGTATGGGACGATCCCGAACTGGGTTCGGGTTCCCTCACCCTGGTGGAATCCCGTCCGCCCCCTGCGGCACCCGACCTCGCGCCGCCGGGGATCGCCTACCTGGTCGAGGTGGAGGGGGGAGCGATCCGCTTCGAGGGCGGGATCACGGTCGAGCCTCTGGCCGGCGGGTCGCTCGTCACCTGGAGCGAGCGCGCGGAGCTGGGGTGGAATCCCCTGCTGGGCTGGACGGCCCTCGGCATGGAGAGGTCGCAGGGACGCCAGCTGCAGGACGGCCTCGACCGCCTCAAGGCGCGGCTGGAGGGGGAGGACTCCCCGCCCGGGAGCCCGTGAACACCCGGAGTCCGTCGACAAACCCCGCGAGCAACGCCGTTCGAATGCCGCGGGGGAGTTTCCACGGACTCCTACGTGATCCTCTCCAGCGCCACGGAGATCAGCTCGTCGTTGGTCCGGGTCTGGCGCATCACCCCGAGGAGTTCCTCCATCGCCTCCGCGGGAAGCGAAGAGGACAGCCGCCGCCGCATCGCACGGGACAGCCGCAGCGCTTCGGCTGACAGCAGCAGCTCCTCCTTCCTTGTCGCGGACGCCCTCAGGTCGATGGCGGGGAAGATGCGCCGGTCTGCCAGCTCGCGGCTGAGCACCAGCTCGCTGTTCCCCGTCCCCTTGAATTCCTCGAAGATGACCTGGTCCATGCGGGATCCGGTGTCCACCAGCGCAGTCGCGATGATCGTCAGGGACCCGCCTCCCTGGTCCTCCCGGATGAGCCGTGCGCTTCCGAGGAACCGTTTCGGCTTTTCGAGCGAATTGGCGTCGAGCCCGCCGGAGAGCGTTCGCCCGCTGCCCTCGTGAACGGTGTTGTGAGCCCGGGCCAGCCGCGTGATGGAATCGAGGATGATGACGACATGGTTGCCCGCCTCCACCCGCCGCCGTGCCCGCTCGAGAGTCATTTCGGCGACCTGGCAGTGGCGCTCGGGGGTGAGGTCGAAGGTCGACGCGATGACTTCGCCGAAGCCGCACATCTCCATCTCCGTGACCTCCTCCGGGCGCTCGTCGACCAGGAGGATCAGCAGTTCGCACTCCGGGTGGTTCCTCTCGACCCCCTCCGCGACCGCCTGCAGGACGGTGGTCTTCCCCGCCTTCGCGGGGGCGACGATCAACGCCCGCTGTCCCTTGCCCATGGGACAGAAGAGGTCGATCACCCGATTGGTCATGTCCGGTTCGCCCGCATGAATCCGGCCGCACTCCAGCTTGAGCTGGTGCCGGGGGTGCATCGCGCTCAGCCGGTTGAAGTCCGGTCTCCGGGCGGCGCTGTCGGGGGGCAGTCCGTTGACCTGCTCCAGATAGCGCAGCGGCGGACTCTTCCCGTTGCGCGGGCGGCGCCCCACGATACCCGCGAGCTCGTCTCCGGTGCGCAGCCCGAACCTGTGAATGAGGCGGGATCCGACGTAGATGTCGTTCCCGCCCGGGACATATCCGTCCTCCGGGCGGCGGATGAAGCCCGAACCGCTCGCCAGGACCTCGAGGACGCCGAGGAGTTCCCCCGGTTCGCGGTTCTCGTGGTTCCTCCTCATCGTGTCGTTGAGGTCGCCGGACGGGTCGCCGCGGTGCCGCCCGCGCCCCCGCCCGCGCCGCCCGCGCCGGGGTTGCCCGGCCGCGGCCCTCCGGGAGGCGGATGGCCCTCCGGG
>CAZTOF010000645.1:0-4633 GCA_964615515.1 uncultured Gemmatimonadaceae bacterium | reverse complement strand
CACCCGGCCCCCGACAGCCCGACCCGCAGGAAGTGCGTCAAGCGGGGCGGGGAGGAGAGCGCCTCGCCCGTGCGTGCGGCCACCGTGATTCCATGCGGCCGCGCCGACCCCAGCCGCGCGCGCAGGTACGGCGCCACGAAGACGTGAAAGGTCACGAACGCCGACGCGGGATTCCCCGGAAGTCCGAAGACGGCGAGCCTGCCTCCGTCCCGCGGCAGGTGGCCGAAGGACAGCGGACTGCCCGGACGCACGCGGACCCGCCAGAAGTCCAGCCGTAGGCCCAGGTCCAGCAGGACCTCCTTCAGCAGGTCCCTCTCGCCCATCGACGCGCCTCCGGTCGTGACCAGCGCATCCGCCTCGCCGACCGCTTCCAGCGCGGCACGCAGCGCCGCCGGATCGTCGGCGGTCACCCCCAGGTCTACCGGCACGGCGCCGGCCTCGGCCACCGCCGCCACGATCATGGCCCGGTTGGTGTCGGGAATCCCCCTCCCCGCGGCCACCCGGTCGAACCGGTCCACATCCACCAGTTCGTCGCCGCTCGAAAGCACCCCCACCCGGGGCCGGCGGTGGACGGGGACGGGATCGCACCCGCTGGCCAGGATCACGGGCAGCGACCCCGAATGCACCACCGTGCCCGCGGGAACCGTCTCTTCGCCCCGCTGCATGTCCTTGCCGGCGGCGCGGACGTGTCTCCCCAGGTCGTCGGTGCGCGCGATGACCACGTGGCCGGGTTCCGCCTCGCCGTCGGTGTGCTCCACCCGGATCACGCTGTCGAAGCCGTCGGGGACCGGACCCCCCGTCATCACGCGCACGGCGGCTCCGGGCGGCACGCCCCGCAGCGGCACCTCACCCGGGTAGGACGCCCCCGCAACCGGCAGCCGGAGCTCGCCCCGCCCGCGTTCCGCCAGGTCGCCGGCGCGCACCGCGAATCCGTCCATGGCGCTGTTTCGCCAGGCCGGCAGCGTGGCGCGGGCGCGGATCGTCTCCGCGACGGTCCGCCCCGGCGTCTTCGAAGCAGGGACCGGCACGACCGGCATCGGGGTCGCGCCGGCCAGGATGCGGACAAGGGCCTCGTCGCAGGAGAGCCAGTCGGCGTCGAGATCCCGGAAGCCCGCCACGGCGCGTGCGCCCCGTCAGAACCGCCAGGCGAAGCTCACCGTGAGACCGTAGCCGCCGACCCACTCGCTCCGCTCCGGGGCGTACAGGGGGTCCTTCTCGTCCTCGGGGCGCGTGCCCGGGTCGTCGAAGCCGGTCGGCGTGGAGAGTTGCCAGAGGGTGAGGCTCGCGTCGGTCCGCACCATGAAGCGGGGTCCCAGCAGGAGGCGGAACCCGGTTCCCGCATTGGCCGTGAACGCCGTGCCGAAGTCGAAGACGTCCTCGGCTCTCAGGTTCCCGTCCAGATCCCCCCGGCCGGCGGCGTCGAGGGCGATGCCCGCTCCGATGAACAGGTGCGGGGTGAACCGGTTCCAGGTCCTGCGTCCCGTCAGGCTGAACGAGAGCCGCGCGTCCAGCATCATGAGGTGAACGTCGGACTCGCCGATGGCCCGGTCGCCGAGCTGCCGCCGGGGGTCGATCACGTCCCGCCGGGTGGGAAGGTAGGCGAAACGTCCTTCCACGAAGAGGGGCCCCGACGCCTCGATGGCGTACCGGCCTCCCACGAACGTCCCCGACTTGGGACCGAGGGCCAGCGATCCCGTGGAGAGCGACATGTACCCGCCGAAGACCGAAGCCGCCTGCGGGTTCTCGATGTAGCGGTACGAGGAGGGGATCGTCTGGGCGCCGGCCGGAACTGCCGGCAGCAGGCAAAGCAGCGCGATGGAGGCTGCCGGAGTGCGGCGAGTGATCATCGTTCGGGTTTGATGGCGGTGTTTGCGGAACGCTCCAGTGAATGTAATGTCATTCAGCGGGAAGCAGGGTCGAACGCCGGATCCTCCGCGGCGGTGAGCGCCGGAAGTGAATCCCGGTTTTCGGGGTGTCGTAAGGAGCAGTTGTGTCAACCGATGCGAAAGGTTGCCGGAGGCCGTGAAGGGACCCAGGAACGAGATGCGCTGTTCAACCTGCGGCGAGACCCTCTTTGCAGGCGAGGATCGCTGCCCCACGTGCGGAGCCGCCGTGGCGCGCCGCCGCCGCGCCTCGATCGCGCGGAGCAACGTCCGCCAGTGTCCCCGGTGCGGGCACCGCGGCGAGGCGATTCCCTACTTCCAGAAGCCCAACCACCTGGCTCTGCTCGTCGGCGTGAGCATCTTCACCTACGGTATCGGCGGCCTGATCTACTATGCGTCCCGGCGAGCCTACCGGGTCTGCCCCGGTTGCGGGTTCGGCTGGGAACACTCCCGCAGACCGGAGGAGGAGGGCGAATGGGGATCTCCGGCCCCCGTCCCGGCACGTCGCAGGGCGCCCGCGCCGCCCCCCGACGCCCCGCTTCCGCCCGGCGGGGTCGGCCGCCGCGTCTTCGGCGGCGCGCTCGCCGTCCTGGCCACCGTGATGATCACCGCGGGTCTGGCCTCGGGCGTCTATGCGCCCGTGGTCGCCGGATCGCTCTTCGGAATGGCCGGGTCCGGGTTGTTCCTGTGGGGCTGGAAGGCGCTTCAGGAGCGGCGCCAGTCGGTCATCCAGACGCTCAACCGCAAGGTGCTGAGGCTGGCCACCGAGCGCAGCGGCATCCTGACCGTGACGGACGTGGCGGCCGCGCTCAATCTCACGCTGCCCGCGGCCGAGAAGATCATGATCGGCATGGACGACGGGTTCCGGGTGCGCTCCGACATCAGCAAGGAGGGCGTCCTCTACTACGAGTTTCCCGAGGTGCTGCACCAGAAGAAGCTGCGGGCCGGCGACGAGGGGGTGGTCCGGGGATGAACCCGAGGCGCCGAGCGAAGCCGTGTAACGACAGAATGTACACTATACATTACATGTTGTAATGCTGACATTACTTTTCAAACCCGGAAAAGCGAGTGCTGTCGTGCGACGATTCCGTGATCATGCAGGTAGCGCCTGGGTGGCGTCGGTCGCCCGGGAAGAGGGCGGCGACTACAAGGGACGGTTCTACCTGCTTCTGAAGAGCGCCGGGGAAGGCGATTCCCCGCCGGTCTTCCTCACCGACGTTCGCTGGAACTCGAAGAGGACCGCCGAGCGGACCCTCGCGACGATGTCGGAGGTGGAACTGCGCCGCCGTCTGCGGTCGGCGCTGGGGCGCGGGAGGCGGGCGGTACCCGCCGGGAGTTCCGTGAATGACGGATGACCGCGCCGCCCTGGACGCTCTCCTCACCGAGAAGCGCAGGTTCGCCCCCCCGCCCGGCTTCGCCGCGGCCGCCGTCGTCCGGGACGCCTCCCTCTACGACGAGGCCGAGGACTACGAGGCCTTCTGGGCCGGCTGGGCGGAGCGGCTCGACTGGTCCGAACGCTGGGACACCGTCCTGGAGTGGAACCCGCCCCACGCCCGCTGGTTCACCGGGGGCCGGCTCAACGTCTGCCACAACTGCGTCGACCGCCACCTGGCGGCGCGGGGCGACAAGACCGCGCTCATCTGGGAGGGGGAGCCGGGCGAGAAGCGGCTCTACACGTACGGCCAGTTGGCGGAAGAGGTGGAACGGTTCGCCAACGTGCTGAAGGGCCTCGGCGTGAAGAAGGGTGACCGGGTCGCGATCTACCTGCCCATGATCCCCGAGGCGGCCTTCGCCATGCTGGCCTGCGCGAGGATCGGCGCCCCGCACTCGGTCGTGTTCGGGGGTTTCAGCCCGGACTCGCTCGCGGACCGCATCAACGACGCCGGGGCGAAGGTGCTGATCACGGCGGACGGGGGCTGGCGGCGCGGCTCGATCGTGCCGCTCAAGGCCAACGCGGACCGCGCCGTGGCGCGCTGCCCGGGCATCGAGCACGTCCTGGTGGTGTCGCGCGGGGACATCAACCACCACCCGGTCGACATGGTGCCGGGCCGCGATCACTGGTACGACCCCCTCGCGGCCGCCGTGGACAACATGTGCGATGCGGAGCCGATGGACGCGGAGGACATCCTCTTCATCCTCTACACTTCCGGCACGACGGGGAAGCCGAAGGGCGTGGTCCACACGACCGGGGGGTACCTCACCCAGGTGCATGCCACGACCAGGACCGTCTTCGACCTGAAGGACGACGACATCTACTGGTGCACCGCCGACGTGGGCTGGGTGACCGGGCACAGCTACGTCGTCTACGGCCCCCTGGCCGCCGGCGCCACCATCGTGATGTACGAGGGGGCGCCCGACTGGCCCGACAGGGGCCGGTTCTGGGAGATGTGCGAGGACTACGGCGTCACCGTCTTCTACACGGCCCCCACCGCGATCCGGGCCTTCATGCAGTGGGGGGACGATTGGGTCAAGCGGCACGACCTCACCAGCCTGCGCCTGCTCGGCACGGTGGGAGAGCCCATCAACCCCGAGGCGTGGATGTGGTACCACCGCACCATCGGCGGCGAGCGCTGCCCGATCGTCGACACCTGGTGGCAGACCGAGACGGGGGGGATCATGATCACGCCGCTTCCCGGGGTCACCCACACGCGGCCGGGGAGCGCCTGCCGTCCCTTCCCGGGGATCGAGGCCGCGCTCCTCAACGACGCCGGGGCGAAGGTGCTGATCACGGCGGACGGGGGCTGGCGGCG
>CAZTOF010000644.1:0-8634 GCA_964615515.1 uncultured Gemmatimonadaceae bacterium | reverse complement strand
CCCCCGAACCGCGCCGCGCCACCGCCATCGCCGCCCCGGGGCCGCTGAGTGACGAAGAGCCAGCGGTAGTCCTCCGAGTAGCGGTGGTTCGACATGCGCCGGTCGCTCTCGTAGACGACCGTCTCTTCGCCTTCCACGAACGGGGGCGCCCACAGCATGACCCGGTCCCTGCGGCGGGCTCTTCCCTCCTCTTCCTCCTCCTCCTCCTCTTCCTCCTCTTCCCCCGCCTCCCCGCCTTCCTCCTCCTCCGGCTCGGGCTCCATCCGCAGGAAGGTCAGCCCGGCGCCGTCCTCGCGCCACATGACCTGGCGCCGGTCCGGTTCCTCCTCGTCACCCGCCACGCCCGGCGCCGACGGGGTCCCGCGGATGCCCGTGTTGAGCGAGTCCTCGGAGAGCTCCGCCAGTACGTTGCCCTCGCGGTCCCAGATCTCCTCCACGCGCCCGAAGCTGCTCACCGGCACCACGTAGCTGAACGGCCTCCGGACGGTGGTCACGCGGGCGTGCCGGCCGTCGGGCGCGAAGTCGAAGCCGCGGATCATGGCGGGAGCGCCCATGTGCGTCACGCGGCGGTTGTCCACCGCGATGGCGGCGAGCTGGCCCGTGGTGTGCCATTCGAGGAGCGCCCGGTCGTGGGGGGTGGCCATCAGGCTGGCGTAGGTGCGCAGGATGTTCCTGCCCTCCTCGGTGTGCTTGACGCGCGGCCCGGTCGGGAGGGGCGGCGGGGACGGACGGCGGGGACGGCTCTCCGGGAGCAGGACGGTCGCGATCTCGTCGCCCCCGGAGGTCCACTCGAAGGTGGTGACCAGGGTCGCGAGCACGGGCCGCCGCGTGATCTGCCGCGAATCGCCGCTCTCGGGATCGGCCACGTGAATGTGCGTGCCGTCTTCGGTGTGCACGTAGAAGGCGATCCGGGAGCCGACCGGGGACCAGCGCGACCCCGAGACGCGCGCCCCCCGGGGGATCTCCACTTCCGTGACCGCCCCGTCCGCGGCCGAGATCACATGCAGGCCCGCGTAGTTGCGAATCGACAGCCTGCGGGCGCGGTGCGTCCGCGGTTCCAGGAACTGTCCGCCGAGCTCGTCGAAGGGGCGGGCGAAGCGATCCATGGTGATCGGCCCGTCGCCGACTTCGCGCAGGAACCGGCGCCCGTCGGGGCTCACGCGGTTGAGCGAGACGTTCAGGTACCGGGGCGCCAGGACCGCTTCGGAGATCTCCGCGGGGGGCTCGACCCATTCCTCGGAGGCGAGAAGCACCTCGGCGGGACTCGGCGGCTCCGGCTGGTCGTCCCGGGCGTCCGCGTCCTGGGCTTGCAGTGCCCGGGCAGGCTGCGCGACGACGGCAAGGACGAGTGTGAACAGCACACGGAACGGACGGCGACGGCACATCCTGCTGACTCCTTTGAGCTGCGACGGTCACAAGAGAGAAGGACCGTAATAGTGGGGCCCGAAAAGCGAACCCGACAGGGGCGGCGCCGGTCATGCGCCGCCCCCGCCGGGTTCGTTCGGGGCTCCCGTAGGTCAGCCCGTGGAGCGCCTCGGCATCAGAACTTCCAGTGACCCCTCAGGGCGAGCCCGTGGCGGGCCGGTTCGTCCCCGCTCTCGGTGCGGGTGCCCTCGACCCGCAGGCCGAGCACCCGGCTGACCTCGTACCGCATTCCGGTCCCGAAGGCCCGCGAGCCGCCGTCCACGAGGTACATGCGGCTGTAGGGGGTCCCGCGGAACTCCGCCAGACCGTACTCGACCTCCGCGTTGAGCCGGCCCCGGCGCATGCCGGCCGCCGCGTCGCGCCTGCCGCTCAGGCCGCGCTCCCACAGCTCCTGCACGCCGCTCGCCGGCTCGCCCCACGCCGGGACGAGCTTCATGGAAAGTCCCTTTCCTGCCTGGGGATCGATCTGAATCATGCCTCTCACGCCCCACTCCTCGTACCCGCTGTCGCCGGTTGCCAGCAGCCTGCCGTGACCTTCCATGGTCAGGCCGGTCGCCGGACTGGAGTAGCGCAGCCCGCCGCCGAACTCCATGCCGGCGCCGTCGGTGCCCTCGCCGTCTCCGAAGCGCGCCCCGCCTTCCAGCAGGACGGTGACTTCGTCTCCGGAGCGGAACTTGTGCACCTGCGACCACTCCAGTGCGAACCGCGCCCGCTGCATGTCCAGCGTCAGCGAGTCCATCCCCTCACCCTCGTCCACATTGACCCGCGACACCCAGCCCTCGGTGCGGATCCGCAGCGCGGAGGCACCGTTCGCCACCAGGATGCGGCTGGCGCCCAAGGCCCCCGCGGTGGTCCGCGCGTCGCTCTCGCGCCTGCCCGCCACCTCGTCGTCGACCGCCACCTCACCCCAGCCGAAGCTCCCCGCCGCCCACACGGCCACGCCCGTCCGGCCCGGCAGCCACGCGAGGTAGGGGTTCACGCTGTTCATGCGCGCCTCGTAGGTACCCTCGACATCCCGCGCGCCGGTGACGTCGGTGAAGTCGTAGTCGCCCGTCGAACGGCTCGCGGACATCCCCGCGAGGAAGTCGCGGTGCACGCGCATGTCGGCACCGAGGTGGAGGCTCAGCATCCCGCCTTCCCATTCGACCTCCTCACCGCCCGGTTCGCCCATGCTCATGTACTCCGCGCTGCCCCAGGTGGCCGCTCCGAATCCCTCGCCGGCCTCCTGCTGCCGGGCATCGCCGCCGAGCGGCATCACGAAGGACGCCCCGTTCAGGAGCCGGGCCGTATTCAGGCCGCGGCCGCCCTGAAGGTCGCCCACCAGCGATGCCAGTCCGGCCGCTCTGAGCTGGCTCGGCAGGGGATTGCGCGCCGCGACGGCTTCGATCCTCGCCGAAATCGCTCCCAGCGTGCTGCTGGTCGCCGCCGCCGCGAAGTGCGGAAGTATGGCCTCGTTGACCCGCGCCGCGCGTTGGACGGGATCGTCGGTGGAGGCCGTTGCGACGCCGGAGGGCATGCCCGTGCCCGCGACGTTGATCGCCGAGACCCGGTAGTGCCGCGTGCTGCCCGGCTGCAACCCGACGTGGGAGAACGAGGTTGCCGTCGAACCGGTCGAACCGGCGAGGTCGCCCCAGTTCGCGCCGTCCTCGGACACCTCGACCCGGTAGCTGGTCACGGGAGCGCCGCCGTCGTACGCGGGAGCCGCCCAGACCAGGTCGATCTGCGTGGGCGAACTCGCCGTCGCCACCAGGTTGGTGGGCGGATCGGGCACGGTCGCGTCGGTGGTCGCGTTCGCCACGTTCGACGCCTCGCTCATGCCGATCTCGTTGATCGCCGAGACCCGGTAGTGGCGCGTGCTCGCCGGATCCAGACCCGTGTGCGAATACCCGGTGTCGGTGGATCCCGTGTTGGCGACCAGCTCCGTCCAGTTGCCTCCCTCGTCTTCCGACACCTCGATGCGGTACCCGGTGATCGGGGCGCCGCCGTCGAAGCCCGGGGCCGTCCATTCGAGATCGATCTGCGACGTTCCGTCCGCGGTCGCCCTCAGGCGGGTGGGCGCGTTCGGGACGGTGGCGTCGGTGGTTGCCTCGGCGGTGTTCGAAGGTTCGCCCGCGCCCACCCGGTTGATCGCCGAGACCCGGTAGTGGTGGGTCGTGGCCGGATTGAGACCGGTGTGCGAGTACGCCGTCGCCGGATTCCCCGTGTCGTCCACCACGGTCGTCCAGACGCGTCCCCCGTCGCTCGACTCTTCGACCCGGTAGCCGGTGACCTCTGCTCCGCCGTCGTAGTCCGGCGCGCGCCAGGAGAGGTCGATCCGCGACGTTCCGTTCGCCTCGGCCACCAGGTCGGTGGGCGCGTCGGGCACGATCGCGTCGGTGGTCGCGTTGGCGACGTTGGACGCATTCTCGCTCCTGCCCGCCACGTTGATCGCGAAGACGCGGTAGTGGCGCGTGCTGGCCGGAGCCAGCCCGGTGTGCGCGTAGTCCGTGTCATCCGACTCCGTGTCGGCGACGAGGTCGTTCCATTCGGTCCCGCCGTCCTCGGAGACCTGGATCCGGTAGCCCGTGATCTCGACTCCGCCGGTGTACCGGGGTTCCGTCCAGCCCAGGTCGATCACGCTGGATCCGCGGGCGTTGGCGTTCAGATCGGTCGGCGGGTCGGGGAGGTCTGGATCGGTGGTGGCGTCGGCCGGGTCCGACGGTTCGCCCGTGCCCACCCGGTTGATGGCGGAGACCCGGTAGTCCCGGCGCGTGGCCGGGGGAAGTCCGGTGTGGGAGTACGTCACCGCCGTGTTCCCCGTGTTGGCCATCAGGGTCGTCCAGGTGGCGCCCTTGGTCGTGGAGACCTCGATCCGGTAGCCGGTGACCTGAGCGCCGCCGTCCTTCTCCGGCGCCGTCCAGGCGAGGTCGATCTGCGAGATCCCGTTGGCCGTGGCCTCGAGGCCGGTCGGCGGGTCGGGGACGGTGGCTTCGGTGGTGGCGGAAGCCGTGTCGGACGGGGCGCCGGTTCCCGCCACGTTGATGGCCGAGACGCGGTAGTGCCTGGTGGTGCCCGGCTCGAGGCCGGTGTGTATGTAGCCGGCCCTGGAGGTGCCGGTGTTCCTGTTGAGCACGGTCCATGAATCCGCGGTGTCGGCCGAAACCTCGATCCGGTAGCCCGAGACCGGCGCGCCTCCGTCGTAGGCGGGAGCCGTCCACGACAGTCTGATGCGCGACTGGCCGTCGGCCGCTGCCGAGAGGCCGGTCGGCGGGTCGGGAATGGTCGGGTCGGTGGTGGCGGAAGCCGACTCGGACGGGTCGCCGGTTCCCGCGTCGTTGATCGCCGACACGCGGTAGTGACGCGTGGTGCCGGGGTTCAGCCCGGTGTGCGAGTACTCGGTGGCGTCGGACTGCGTGTCGCTCCTGAGCACCCGCCACGGACCGGTGCTCTGCTCGGCGAACTCGACCCGGTACCCGGTGACGTCGGAACCGCCGTCGTCGCTGGGCGCGTCCCATTCGAGGTCGATCTGCGATGTCCCGTTCGCGACGGCGCTCAGGCCGGTGGGCGCGCCGGGAACATCGGGGGCGGTGGTGGCGGCGGCCGTGTCGGATGCGGCACCCGTGCCGACCGAGTTGATCGCCGACACGCGGTAGTACCGGGTCGAGCCCGGATTCAGGCCCGTGTGCGCGTACAGGGTGCGGGTGGCATTCGTATTGCGCACCAGGTCGGACCAGGTGACGCCGTTCGGCGAGACCTCGATCCGGTAGCCGGTCACCGCGGCGCCGCCGTCTTCGGCGGGCGGATCCCAGTCGAGGTCAATCCGCCTCTGTCCGGCGGCATCGGCCTCCAGGTTCAGGGGCGGCCCCGGCTCGGACGCGTCCGTGGTGGCAAATGCGGGCACGGAGTACGCCCCCGCACCCCACTCGTTGATCGCCCGCACCCGGTAGTAGCGGGTCTCACCCGCGCTCAGGCCGGTGTGCGAGTAGCCGGTCGAGGTGGAACGGCTGTTCTCGACGAGCACGCTCCACGTGGCTCCACCGTTCTCCGACACGTCGATCTGGTACCCCGTGATCGCGGAACCGCCATCGTTGCGCGGCCCGACCCACACCAGGTCAATCTGTGTCTGGCCGTTCGCGGTCGCGGCCAGGTCCGTCGGTTCGCCTGGGACATCCAGGGTCGTCGCCGTGGCCAGCCGCGAAGGGGAGCCGGTCCCCGTCGCGTTGATCGCGGAGACCCGGTAGAACACCGTTTCGCCGGGGTCGAGCCCCGTATGCGAGTATTCCGTGTTGGCGTCCTCGGTGTCGCGCTTGAGGTCGACCCACGACTGCCCGTCGTCCGAGATCTCGATCCGGTAGCCGGTGATGGCCGAACCGCCGTTGTCGGACGGTTCTCTCCAGCGCAGGTCGATCTGCGCAGTGTCCCGGGCTTCGGCGGTGAGGTTGGTCGGCCTGCCGGGTACGGTGCCGCTGGTGGTCGCGTTGGCGACGTTGGACGCCGGGCCCTGGCCCGCGTCGTTGATCGCCGACACCCGATAGTACCGCGTGGTGTTCGGCGACGGGGTGGTGTCGGCGTAGAAGGTGGCGTCGGAACCGGTATTCGGCTCCAGGTCGGACCAGCCCGAGGTGCCGTTGGGCGACATCTCGATCCGGTAGCCGGTGATGGGTGAGCCGCCGTCCTCGTCGGGCGGATTCCATGTGAGGTCGATCTGAGTGCTGTCCACCGCCGTGGCGCCGAGGTCCTTCGGTGCGCTCGGACGCTCGGATTCGGTGGTGGCGTTGTCGACGTTGGAGGGGTCGCCCGTGAGGTCTTCGTTGATGGCGGAGACCCGGTAGTAGTAGGTGTCACCGGGATCGAGTCCCGAGTGTTCATACGTGGTGGGGGTGCGGGACCCCGTGTTGGGCTGGATCACGCGCCAGCTGGTGGTGTCGTCCTCCGATGCCTCGATCCTGTAGCCGGTGATATTGCTGGATCCGGTGTCGGTCGGCGCGGTCCAACTGAGGTCGATGGCGTTCGAACCGTCGGCGGTCGCGTTGAGGTTGGTGGGGGGGCCGGGGGCCCTGGCAGCCGCCCGGGTGGTCGCGCTGGCGGTGTCCGACGCCGCGCTTTCGCCGTCGCTGTTGACGGCGAAGACCCGGTAGTGGCGCGTTTGCCCCGCCGAGAGTCCCGTGCGTTCGTAGGCGGTCCTGGTCGAATCCGTGCCGGCGATGCTGTCCCAACTCGTGCCGTTGCTCGACTCCTCGATCTTGTAACGAACGACCCTGCTGGACCCGTGATTTGTCGGCGCGTCCCAGTCCAGGTCGATGGCGTTTTGTCCGTCGGCCGTGGCTTCGAGGTTCTGGGGGGGATCGGGGGCTTGGCCGGCGGCCGCCGTGGTCGCGCTGTCGACGTTGGAGGCGTCGCTCGGGCCGGTCCCGTTGACGGCGAAGACCCGGTAGTAGCGCTTCGTTCCGGCCGAGAGCCCCGTGCGCTCGTAGTCCGTCGTGCTCGGACCCGTGCCGGCAATGCTGTCCCAATTCGAGGTCCCGCTGCTCGACTCCTCGATCTTGTAGTGCAGGAGATTGCTCGTGCCGGTATCGAGCGGCGCGTCCCATTCCAGGTCGATGGTCGTCGTTCCGTCGGCGGTCGCATCGAGGTTCCTGGGGGGGGTGGGCTCACCGGATGTGGTTGTCGCGGCGGCGGTGTCCGACGCCTCGCCCGCGCCGCTCCCGTTGATTGCGGAGACCCGGTAGTGGCGGATCGTCCCGGCGGTCAGTCCAGTGTGTTGGTGGGTGCGGGTAGTGCTCTCGGTGTCGTCCTCCAGGTCGGACCAACTGGTGCCGGCGTTGGTCGACACCTCGATCTTGTAGCCGCTGATGGCGCTGGTCCCGGTATCGGTCGGCAGATCCCAAGCCAGATTGATCACCGTTGCTCCCCCGGCCTTGGCTGTGAGGTTCCGGGGGGGGCCGGGTTGCGGGTTCCTGGTGGTCGCGGAGATGTCCCTCGCGGGGCCCGAGCCCGCGACGTTGCGAGCCTGCACCAGGTAGTCCCAGGATTCACCCTCTGCGAGATTCTCGTGAAGGAACTCGGTCAGGGTGTCCCCTTCCGCCGTACCCTCCTGCAGGTCTTCGTAGCTGCCTCCGTCCTTGCGCCCCTGCACCCGGTAGCCCAGGATGCGGACGCCGCCCGTATCTTCAGGCTGGTCCCAGTCCAGCTTGATGGTGGTCGCGGTCACCTCGGCTTCGAGGTTCCGCACCGGTCCGGGCCTGGTGATCTTCCTGACGTTATCGATCAGGCTGTCGGTGAATACCGCGGCCAGATTGCCGACCGCGTCCGCCAGCGGATTGGTCTGTTGGGCATAGTCGAGCTTGATGGTGTCACCCGGGTGGATCGTGTCGCCAAGGGCGAGGGTGAGGGTTACCGTGTCGTCTTCGGCGCGGACGTTGGTCGGTTCCACATCGGTGAGCTTGGCAGTTCCGTCAGCACCGACCGTAGTGACATCGTAGCTGTTCATTGACGGGTTTCCGGCGTCGTCGATCTCCTCATGGTAGATGAGGACGATCGTCTGCACGCTACCCCAGGCCTTGATTATCCCTGGAGCCTTGTTGTCGACCGTCTCCCTCTCCACTGTCTCGTCGTTCCCTTCGTTGGTGGACTGGGACGTAACCGCGTCTTCCCGGACCGTCACAACGATCTCCCCCTCGAGGTCTTCGTCCGTCTCGACCTCCACCGTCCAGACCATGTCCGTCGTGGTCTCGGTCAACGTGGACGTGGTTCGGGCTCCCTCGACTGTTATGTCGCCGATCGTGAACCCGTTGACCAATTCCGACCAAGTGAACGTGACCCTGAAGTCGTCGTGCGGGCCGGGTTGGGTGGCCAGCGCCTCGAACGTGATCGCCACCGTCGGCACGGCACGGCCAGCCCGATCAGGGGAAACCTCCCCCCCCGGCGACCCCGGACGGGCCTCATCACCGAACGACCCCGAACGGGCCTCGTCACCGGGCACGGACCCGTCGGCGCGGGCCCCGAAGGCGGGAAGGAGAAGAAGAGACGCAACAGCGAGAGATACGAGGTTTCGCACCGGAAGCTCCTGGATTTTGGGGGTGGGAAGGCTGCCGACCCAATGCGCGTGCGGTCTGCAGCGGTCATCCCCCTTCGCGCGCCGGGGCGGCCACCTCGCTCTAGAAAGGTACCAAAATCTCGGGAAAAGTGTACTCCCGCCCCGCACGGGAACCCGATCCCTCGGGGCGGGAG
>CAZTOF010000643.1:0-2072 GCA_964615515.1 uncultured Gemmatimonadaceae bacterium | reverse complement strand
GGTCGAGGATCTGGAGGGCAACCCGGTCTCCCTGCTCGAGGTCATCGGCGGCCGTCCCGCGCTGATCGAGTTCTGGGCGTCGTGGTGCGAGCAGTGCGAGGCGCTCCAGCCCCGGATCGACGAGGTCCAGGCGCGCTTCGGGGAAGAGGTGGCCGTGGTCGCGGTGGCCGTGGCCGTCTCCCAGCCACGCCGCCGGGTGCGCCGCCACGTGGAGCGGCACGCGCCGGGCTACGCCTTCGTCTACGACGCGGACGGCGAGGCGGTGCGCGCCTACAAGGCCCTCACGACCGCCGTCGTCGTGCTGGTCGACGCGGAGGGACGGATCGTGTCGACCGGGGTGGGGCCGGCGCAGGAACTGGCGGAGGCGGTCGAAGCCCTCCTTCAGGACCCCTCGTCCGGCTCCGGCGTCACCTCGTCGATCACGGCGGCCAGTTCCCCGTAGGCTGCCGGATCCACCTGGTTGAACCGCGGGATCACCCCGGCCACGCGCCCGTCGGGCCCGACCACGATCACCGCCCGGCTCCCCACCATGCCGTCGTCCCTGAGCGACCCCCCGAACGCCGCGAAGGTCGCCCCGCCGTTTTCGGCGTCCGATCCGAACAGGTAGGGAAAGTCCTCATCCCTAAGCCATGAGGCGCCCTCTTCGGGGGAGTCGGTCGAGATCGCCATGAGCACCACGTTGCGGCCCTCGTTGAACAGTTCTGCGTACTGATCACGGTACGCTCTCATCTGAACCGTTCAGCCACGCGTCCTGACCTTGAAGAAGAACGCCAGCACCACCGTTTCGCCGCGGTAGTCGCTCAGCCGGACCTTGTCGCGCAGCACGCCGTGACGGGTCGCGCCGGTGAGTTCGAAGTCCGGGGCCATCGCCCCCACCCCGATGAGTCCGCCGCCCTCTTCCTGGGCCGCGGACGTGCCCGGCGACGCCGTCACGACCGCCAGGGCGACCGCACCCGCTCCCGCCAACCGTCTTCGCATCATTCGTATTCTCCGTTCTCCCGCTCGGCGCCGCAGGATGTGTATGTGTGTATTGTGTAGGTCTTCGGGCTCGCACCCACCGTCAATGCCCACGCCCGATCGCCGCCCGGATCGCCTCGACCGCGCGCCGCGGGCACCATTGTAGCGCGAGGGCACGGCAGCCGCGACCGCAGGCCGGCCACGAACCGCCGGCAGTCCCCCTCCGCCTTCCACTGGCCCGCCCCACACGCACCGGCGTATTGTCGAATCAAGTCAGATCATCCAGTCCAAGTCGAGAGGAGTTTGGGAAATGAGGACGACGATCCCGGCCACGGCCACCTTCGCCATACTGACCGGCCCCCTCCTGGCCGCGGCATGCCTGCGCGATGCACCGCCCCCCGACTACGCGGCCGTCTTCGGCGGCGGCGCGGGCGAGTGGGTCGACCTTTCGCACTCCTTCGGGCCGTCGACCATCTACTGGCCCACACCGACACGGCCGGCTTCCAGCTCACCGAACTGGCGTACGGCCACACCGAGGCCGGGTTCTTCTACGCGTCCTACGCCTTCTCGTCGGCCGAACACGGCGGCACCCACCTCGACGCGCCCATTCACTTCGCCGAGGGCCGCCAAACCGCCGACCAGATCCCCCTCTCGAGCCTCATCACCACGGCGTCGGTGGTCGATGTCTCGGCCCAGGCCGCCGCCGACCCCGACTACCAGCTCACGGTCGAGGATCTCACCGCGTGGGAGGCCGAGCACGGCCGGCTCGCCGATGGGACGGCGCTGCTGGTGCGCACGGGGTGGTCGTCGCGCTGGAATGACCGCGCGGCCTACCTGGGCACCGATCTCACCGGACCCGAGGCGGTGCCGGAGCTTCACTTTCCCGGGATCGGGCCCGAGGCCGCGCAGTGGCTGGTGGACAACCGGGCGGTGGCGGCGGTGGGGCTCGACACGCCCAGCATCGACCACGGCCAGTCGACCGACTTCCGGTCGCACGTGATCCTGTACGAGCGGAACATCGTGGGGTTCGAGAACCTGGCGAACCTGGGGCGGCTGCCGGCGACGGGCGCGGCGATCGTGGCGTTGCCGATGAAGATCGAGGGGGGGAGCGGGGG
>CAZTOF010000642.1:0-2531 GCA_964615515.1 uncultured Gemmatimonadaceae bacterium | reverse complement strand
AGCTGAAGGAGCAATACCGCGAGAGAAGGAAGCGCGCGCGCATTCAGGGGCGCGCGGAGGGCCGGGCCGAAGGCCGTGCGGAAGGCCGGGCCGAAGGCCGCGCCGAAGGCCGCGCCGAAGGTCGCGCGGAAGGTCGCGCGGAAGGTCGCGCCACCATGGTCTGTCGCCAGGCGAGGCTGAAATTCGGCGGACCGACGGCCGAGCGGCTGGCCAGGCTGCTGGACGACATCACGGACCCGGAGGCAATCGCCCGAATCGGTGATCAGATCATCGAATGCGAGTCGGGAGAGGAGCTGCTGGCCCGGGCCGGGCGGGGCTGACTCCACCCACGCCCACAACTGCCCGATGCCTGGTGTTGGCTCGACGTCAGTCCACCGGCCAATGCTCCGTCCGAGACCTGCTCGGCGTGAACGGCTGCATCACTTGGAAAAGAGCGAACAGGGCTCTCGTCCCGAAGCTCGGCCGGCCGGTTTCGATGACTGCCTTGAGCGTATTGACGATCATCGTGCCGCCCTGCTTCATCTGCCTGGCAGATTTGGTCCCGATGGGCAGGTCCTCGACCGTCAACGTGAACTCCACCCCGCCCTCGACGGGCGCGAGGTCGTAGATGACCTTGCAGGCGGGGTCGTCAAGTTGGGTGAACCGAAAGGTGTGGCTGAATCTCTGGTAGGGCCGGACCTCGAGTATCTCTCCGACGACACCCGTGTACGCGTTGTTGGGAGTCCGCATGGCGAGCTTCGATCCCGGACGCAACGCGGAGACGTCCATCCGGGAGTTGAAGAAGCACGCGATGGGTTCGTCGGTCTTTGTGATCTCCCGCCAGACCTCCTCCACGGACCCGCGGATGACGATGCGGAAGACCTGCGTGGTTTCAGGCACTCTTGATTTCCTCCATTTCTGCGCGGCCTTCGATTCGGGTCTTGAGATCGGCCATGCGGCCTGCCCAGAAGCCCGCGTATTGCGTGGTCCACCGGTCGTAGACCAGTTGGATGGGGATGGGGTTGAAGAAGAGATGTCGGACGCGCCCCTTCTTCCTCGACGTGATCAGACTGGCTGCTTCCAGGATTCCGAGGTGTTTCATCACAGCGATGCGGCTGATGTCGAAGTGCGACGCCACTGCCATGACGCTCATCCCGGGTACTGAACTCACCAGGTCGAGCATCCGGCGGCGGCTGGGATGGGCCATCGCGGCGAGCACGCGATCGAGCTGCGAATCGATGAAGACTACCTCACCGACCGGGCCGGACAGGTTTCCCGGAAACTCATGGCGCACGTCGAGAGCGGGCTGAGGCTGGTGCTGGCGCTTTAGCTGTACGGACGCCCTGGTCTGACTCCGCCTAGCCCACAGACCTCCCAAACGCATCCAGTGACAGAACCCTTTGCACGAGTTCCGTCTGTTTGTGAATCCCCAGCTTGCGGTAGATTCGCTTGACGTGAGTCTTCACGGTGCTTTCGGCGCAGCCGAGTGCGAGTGCAATGCCGGGGACCGTCTGCCCGGCCGCCATCGCCACGGCCACGCGGCTCTCCGCGGGCGTCAAGCCCAGCGCCGCAACCACCAGGTCCGGATCCACGGCGGCTCGGAGTGCCGGGTCGACGACCAGCACCAAGGCCCTGACCTGCCGCATGCAATGATTCGTCTTCATTGCCTGCACAGGGTGGATTTCAAGGACCAGCGGGGCTCGAGTCCCTGTCCGGGTGATCTTCATCGAGCCGCCGGTGCCCTGACCGCCAAAGCGCGGGGACGCTTGCATCAACAGGCGCTGCAGCTCGTCGTTTTCCACTTTGTGCACAGCAACCAGACCGCCCCTCTCGTCGCACAGCCCGTCGCGCCTCAGCAGGATGTTGCGGGCCCGGTCATTTGCCTCCAATATGCGTCCGCGGCCATCCAGCTGGATCAACCCCAGCCGCTTGTTTTCGAGCAGTTCGGCAATTGACGCGCCCAGCGCACAGGCATTGGCCATCGCACGCCGCACGCGCGAGAACTGGCGTATGTGAGGCGCCAGGCGCTGGATGGTCCTGATCTGATCGTGCCCCCAGCCGTCGCGTCGAGCGGAGTTGCCGCAGGACCACACGACCGCCATGCCGTCCAGCCCGTCGATCCCCATGAAGAGGCCGTCCTCGGTCCGATGACGGGTCCGAAACGCGTACACGGGGGACTTTCTCTTCTCGTGGTCGGTGTAGAGATCCGACTTGTGTACCAGTTCGCCGTCGCGAAGTCCGGCGAGCCGCGGAATCGCTTCATCCCGCAGGTAGTAGTCGCCGAAAAAGCGTTGCCGCAGAGCCGCCCGGCACTCGCTATCGACGAAGAACTGGGACAGCCAGATGTCGGACTGTCCCCCGGGACGCACTTCCACGTAGGTCAGGCTATGGCCGAACGTGGAGGTTACGTCGTTGATCAGGCCGGCCACCGAGACCCACCTGCCCTCCGCCAGCGCCGCCTTGTACATGTTCTCGACGAGGCGGCTGAACCTGTCTTCCCGGGTCATCCCCGCTCCTCCCTGCGAGACTGCGCGGGCGCGCGTGACCGGCTC
>CAZTOF010000641.1:0-3582 GCA_964615515.1 uncultured Gemmatimonadaceae bacterium | reverse complement strand
GTTGGAGAGGACGACCTGCCCGGGATCGGCCATCGCGATCTCGCCGCTCCTGCCGCTTCCGCTTCCCCGCGGAGCGCGCCGGGCGGCTGCCGCGAAGGTGCGGGCGAGGAGGCAGGAAAGGCCGACGCGCCGGGAGGGCGTGGCCAGGGTGGCGGCGTCGTAGCCCGCCCGGGCCGGATCCAGGACGGCTGCGACCCGGGTGGGAGCCGCGAAGGGGTCTCCCTGGACCCTGCGCACCTCGAGGGTGCAGGCCCGGAGGCGCCACTCCCGCTTTATTTCCCGGTAGGCGGGGTAGCCCCGCCCGTCGATACGGCGGAGAATGCGCCCGAGGTCTGCTTCCGTTCGGCTCATGGTTGCGGGAAGGGGTTTCCCCGGGATCAGCCGAAGGGGACGCTCAATCCCGCGCGCAGTGTCAGGGCCCGATTCTTCAGCGAGCCTTCGACGAATTCGTCGACGTAGTTGATGTAGCCGATGCCGATGGTATACAGGAAGCTCGTGGTCAGCCACAGTCTGTCGAGCAATCGGAACTCCAGGCCGCTACCTAGCGCGACAGCGAAATCCCGGTCGCGAAACTCGCCCGCTTCACACTCATTGGTCATGGAGGCACGGTCGTCGGTGGCCGGAAAGTCGCGTTGGCAGGATTGCAGCCAGGCCAGCGCGGGGCCGAGAAGGAAGCGGATGACTATCCCGTCCACGATCGAGGGGAACTTCGCTTCGGCGAGCAGCGCCAGCTCGACGTAGTCCATTCGGAAGTCGATCCCGGGGTCGCCCAGCTGGGCTCCCTTCTGGGAATAGGTTCCGGCCAGCTGGAGCGAGAGGGTCTGCCTCGTATCCGGTGGCGACAGCATGTACGAGGCCGCAAGTCCCAGATTCGCCCCGGTGCCACGTTGGAATGCCACCGGATAGCGCTCGTCCCCCGTCTGGTTTGCTATTACGGTCAGGTTCATGCCCCCCAGGAGCGAAATGGTGTGCTGCGCGGAAGCCGCCGTTGCCGGGAGCAGAAGTACGGTGGCGAGACACGGAACGCGGAGGCGCGTCAATTGGGGCTCCTTCTTCCTTGTGGACCGAAGACCGGCGACTTCCGTGGGATCTGTTCCACGGACTCCCAGGTGCAAGGTACGTCCACGCCGCGGGATTGGAAACCGGGACCGAAGTCTCCCGGATCGAGTCTCCCGAATCGGCCCTGCCCGGATGCATCGCCGGTCGAATGCCGGGAGGATTTTGTCCGCGGGCTGCTCTATCCTGCGGGGAAGACCGCCCCGGCCTGAACCGTCACGGCCCGGTTGTGTGACGTCCGGTCCAGCTCGCCGGCGTAGATCGACCGAACTCCATGGGTATAGACGATGTCCAGCGACAGCCCGACCCGTCCCGTCACGGCCACCTGGACTCCCGCGCCCCCGGCCACCGCGAAATCCACCGGTTTGCTCGGGGTCGCGAGCCGTTCGTCGTCGCAAGTGCTCGTCTCGGTGATCTGTGGCAACACGATCGTGACGGTGGCCTCGCAGCTGGTTTCCCACGCGATCACCGGGCCCGCGAGCAGGTACAGGAAACTCGGTGAGCTGCCCAGCGGAAGGCGTGCCCTTCCCAGGACGGAAAACTGCACGTAGTCGATCGTGTATTCGACATCACCCAATTGGAGGAATGTGAGCGTGGCCCCCCTCTGCACGAACGAGCCTTCGATCCGCAGACCGAGGGGTTCCGACAACGGCAGGGTGAGAGACGCGCCCGCGACCACCCCCCTGCGCGCTTCACGTTCGTCGATCTCGATCCCCGTGAAGATCAGATCGGACAGGCTCGCTCCGGCCTTGACGCCGAGAGTGACCTGACCTGCCGCGGGGCCGGTAGCGAGCCCCGCGAACAGGGTGCCGAGGAAGACGGTTCGGAAACGGGTCATGGGACCTCCGGAGGAAGTGCCGGTCAGAGTGCTCCCGCCACCATCGCGCCCAGCAACAGCGGATGGTACAGCAGCGACCCCAGGAACACGCGGCTGCACCGCTGTTTCGTGGGCTTGAGCCGAAACGCGATAGTGACCCCCACCATGCCCGCACCGAGAGCGACGGCGCCCGCGAGGTAGAGGTGCCCGCTCATTCCCAGCAAGCCGGGCACCATGCTCAGGGGCAGCAGCGCCAGGGCATGTCCCACCATCAGCCCCGAAATCATCCGATCGGAGCCGGGGGGAATGAGCTGGAAGCCCGCGCGTTCGTAGTCCCGGCGCAGATTCCAGCCCAGCGCCAGCACATGGATGAGCTGCCACAGGAACAGGATCCCGAAGAGCGTCACGCCACGGGTGTCGACGGTGCCGGCGTGGGCCGTCCAGCCCACGAGGGCGGGTAGCGCCCCGGGTACCGCGCCGACGGGCGTGGCCAGGTGCGAACGGAGCTTGAGGGGCGTGTAGACGGCGTCGTAGAGGAAGGCGGCGGCCGCGGTGACCAGGGCGGGGACCCATCCCACCCAGTACCACAGATGCCCGATTCCGGCCGCCACGAGCAGCCAGCCGAAGAGTCGCGCGTGCCCCGGGGGAATCCGGCCCGAGGGAACGGGCCGTCCCCGGGTCCGCATCATGACACCGTCGGGTTCGCGTTCGAGATACTGGTTGAGTGCCAGGGAGCCGGCGGTGCTCAGGGTGATGCCGGCGACCAGGTGGAAGAGTGTTGGCAGGAGAACCGCGGGCAGCGCCGCGATCACGTACCCCGCGGCGGCGGTCACGGCGACGAAGAGGGTGATCCCCGGCTTGGTCAGCTCCAGATAGGCGCCGGCCCGTCCGCTCCAGCCGATCCGGATCCGCTCCTCGACGCTCACCGGTAACGCCGCCCGCGCCGCGCCGCCCGCATGTCCGTCACAGCAAACCCCGCACCATCCCGCCGTCGATCTGGAGGGTGTGTCCGGTGATGTAGGAGGCGGCGTCGGAGGCGAGGAACACCACGGCGTTGGCAAACTCGTCCGGGCTTCCGATGCGCCCGGCGGGGATGTCGGCTGTGATCCCCTCCAGGACGGCATCCCGGGTGGTGCCGCGAGCCTCGGCCTGCGCCTCGAAGAGCGATTCCACCCGCGCGGTCCGGATGAAGCCCGGCGCCGCCACGTTGCAGAGGATGCCCGCGGCGGCCAGATCGCGGGAGATGGTCTTGATGAAGCCCACCACGCCGGGCCGGGCCGTGTTGGAGAGGAGGAGGCCCTGGACCGGCTGCTTGACCGCCACCGAGGTGATGGCCACGATTCGCCCCCACCCGTTTCGCCGCATCGCGGGGAGTGCGGCCAGGGTGAGCTGCACGGTGGACATGAGGTTCAGGTCGAGGGCGCGGCGGTAGGCCGCCGGGGCGAAGTCGTCCACGCCGCCCGGCGGGGGACCTCCCGCGTTGGCCACGAGGATGTCCAGGCGGCCGAATTCGGCGGTCGCCCGCCCCACCAGGGCTGCACAGAACTCCTCGTCGGCCACGTCTCCGGCCACGGCAACGATTCTGCGCCCGGTGGCGCTTGCAATGTCGCGGGCCGCGGCCTCGAGCGTGTCCGGAGATCTGGCGTTGATGACGACATTTGCCCCTTCCCCCGCCAGCCCCTCCGCCACCGCCCGTCCCAGCCCCGTGG
>CAZTOF010000640.1:0-5320 GCA_964615515.1 uncultured Gemmatimonadaceae bacterium | reverse complement strand
CCGGGTCACCCCGTCCGGGTTTGGGCTCTTCCCTTTTCGCTCGCCGCTACTCTGGGAATCTCGATTGATTTCTTTTCCTCCAGGTACTTAGATGTTTCAGTTCCCTGGGTTGGCTCCCCGAAGGGTGACGGGATCGCTCCCGCCGGGTTCCCCCATTCGGACACCCCCGGATCCTAGCTTGCTTGCAGCTCCCCGAGGCTTTTCGCAGCTTGCCACGTCCTTCATCGCCGGTCTGTGCCAAGGCATCCACCGTGCGCACTTACTCGCTTGACCAGCCCTCTTCCGTCGGCCGGGCGCGGATGGCCGTGATTCCTCCATCCGTGTCCGGCGCAGTCGTTCGGACCGGTCCATCACCGTCTCGCCTTTCCAACACGTACGCTCCGCCGACCGCGGATGGCGGGACCCCGGGCGGGATCGCCGGCCGATCGCGGAAGGCCGGAGCGACCTAAGGCACTTTCCTTCCTTCTACCCTGGTTTTCAAGAAGCGCGCCGCCAGAGGCGTTCGGGCTGGGCGCCGGGGGTCCGACGGGCGGAGCCCGGGCCGCCCGATGCGTGGCGGACAGCTTTGGAAGGTAGCGGATTGGGCGGGGAAGTCAATGACTGTCGGCCCCTCGCCCTCCGCGGGACAGTCGGTGCAGCTGGATGTGCGGAACTTGCAGTTCGTCCAGACGGGCCCCCAACACGTAGTCTTCGCCCACTTCGTAGAGCCAGAAATAGCCCTCGAATCGCATTTCGCCGCGAAACCTGCCCTGCCCGTCGAAGACATCGAAGACCGTCTCGGAGTGTATGCGCACGAACGGCTCGCGCCGGACCCAGACGTCACCCTTGATCCCCACGGTCATGCCGAAGACGGCGGGCACCAGGGCCGGCGGTTCCTCATCGTCCGGAGCACCGTCACCGAATCGCCGCGAGTCCGCAACGGCCGCGCCCACCTCCTTGTCGGTCGGGGCACGGCGTGCGTCCAGGCGCCGGATGATCCGCGTCAGGTCGCCATCGAACGACCATACCTCGATCGAGTAGTCGGGATTCGGGGCGATCACCACTACCGGGGGCGACCCGCCCGATGCAATCCAGGTGGGCGCGCGCAACACACCCCTGCGATGCCGGTAGTGCCCGAGGACGGCTTCCGTCCCATCGGGCGCCACCCGAATGACGCGCGTGGGCGGGACCGCGCCGCGCACGGCAGGGCTCTCGTCCGAGACGACTTCACTTTCACATACGAGGAACGAACCCTCCGGGAGAAGATGGAAATGGCCGCAGGGAACGCCACGCTCTCCCGAAAAGTGTCGCTCGACATCGACCATCGTCTGGCGGATGTAGTCCCCGGTCGGGCCGAACACGAGGTGACGCGCCCCGGCGTTCACAAGAAGCGTGTCGCCGGCCAGCCGGACGAAGCTCTCCCCGTACTCGAACTCTCCCGGACCCTCGCCGAACCCTCCCGCCGTTCTCCGGTGCGCGCCTTCCGGTCGAAGAAACGCAGTTCGGAGGTCTCGTTTTCCAGGACGACGATCGTGCCGTCGCTCAGTCGAGACGCCATGGTAACGACGGTAAACAGCGTCGCCGGCGGCCCGTCCGCTCCACCGATCGCGACCATGGGCTCCGGCTCCACCGACCAGCGCTCACCGTCGGTCGGGACGCCTCTGTGTTCCGCGATTACGATCCCCGCCGAGTCTCGCGTGTGGTAGGCCAGTGGAAGCGGCTCCTGGTCAGCCTCACAGCCGACGGCCACCGTCAGGCAGGCGAGGGCGAGAGCGCATCTCGCCACGGCGACTGGTCCGGAGAGACTTGAGTTCGTACGCATTCCTCGCGACTTCAACCGCCAGCGACTGACGGTTCGTCCCCCGCCCTTGCCCTGGAGGTCCCATCGTTCCGGGTATTCGCTCATATCACCCACAAACCCACCCTAAGCGAGCACACCACCCCGGATTTGGCGGGATAGGACGTCGAGCAAGGTAGCCGGGCAGCATGGCCGCTAACATATCGGAAGACAGTCTCGGTTGCAAGGGTAGTCAATGAATGGGGAGGCTGCCGGAGACGAAAGGGGTGCCCGCGGAGACCCTCTGAGGGGTTGTCAAGGCCTGGGCCGATAGGACGCGCCGATGGGGGACAGCACGCTCAGAAGTCCACGGGCGGCCTCGCTGCCACATGATCTCGTACGGCTTCATTCGCGTTCTCGCAGGACGCTCCCGCTATTCCCGCCGAAGCATCAGCGGTCTCACAACGCACTCGGGATTGCCGAGCGCGTCCGGATGAAACGAGTAGATGAAGACGTCGTCACCCGGGGTGCTGACAAATCTGACGTACTCATCGAACTCGCGGCGCGCAATCAGTTCTCCTGCCACGGGATCGAGTACCTCAACCGTGGTGTGCAGGAATTGATTCATGTCCCGGTATGGATCCAGGGGTACTTCCACACCGGCTGGTTGTTCGGCAATGGGCGAAAACGACGCCGGGGCTCTCAGGATTGCCACCCAGAGCAGTCCGTCCGGGTCCTGGTGGACACCCGCCACGATCGGCTCCGTGGGTGCACTGAGGGGGGCTCCGGATGTCCTGAAAGTATACGGCCGAAACCACTTCGCCAGCCGTTCGATGCGCGCCTTCTCCGTTCCGTCAATCCGGTACCGAGAGATGCGGTACCGGTTGACGTGCGCACTCCAGATATCGACGTGATCGTTCGATCTTCCCAGGACGCGTCTCACATCCCACCTGACACCGTACCAGTTCTCCGGGCGATTCTTCCATTCTTCCCATTGTTCTTCATCGGCCTCGGAAGGAGCAATGCTGGCTTCAATTGTCCCGTCTGGCCGAAGCATCTGAATTGTCGTGATTCCGGCTTCCGTGCGAATATTGGCCTGAACCGCAATGGTCCCGCCTCTCAGGACCACGGCATCTCGTACAGGGACCGGTAGCCGGACGTGATCCAAGCTGCTCTCGGCTCGGGGGGCAAGCGTGTGGAAGAAGTGGGGACGAGCAATCACGTATAACTTGTCTCGATCCCCAACTTCTATTCGCATCCAGTCCGTGCGCTCCGGAAATTCACCGGGGCCCTCTCCGAGCTGGCCAAACGATGACCGGTACCTGCCGTCCGCTCCGAAAACGCCGATCAACCCATCGCCTACGACGGGAGCCACGATGTAGTTGCCCTCACGGTCGCGCGCGACACTGGGCATCGGAACGCTCCTGAACCATATTTGATCCCTGGGAGGAGCGAGGGTCACGGACGGACCTGTCTCGATCGCGCAGGTGGAACAGGTGACACGATCTCCTATCTCAACTACTCCCTGCGCTTCGCCGGATGTAGGGATCAGTGGTAACAGGACAGCCGGTGCCTGTCCTGGTGCTATCCGTGTCCATCCGCAGGTCTTGACCGCACTACCACTCCACAGTAAAGATGATCGCGAAGTCATGCTCAACTCCTCGGTCCTGCCTTGTCGCTGTCCGGATTTTGCAGCCTGGAATCCGTTTGGTCATTTGCTGGCAATGGGTCAACTGCATGCCTCGCCCTTGTATTTTAGACCATGACAACCCTTGTTAGTGTTGCAACGATAGTTCATTCCTAAACGTTGGAAGCGGTGGTACACGCCTTCCTCGTCTTCTTCTTCAACGCACCACGCACACCCCTCGGGATAGGGATACTGGGCGGAAGCCGGCGCTGGCCACACGACGGCGGCCATGACGGCGGCGAAGACGGCGATCAGCGCGCTCTGTTGAACAGCCTTGTACGAACTCATGTCATAACTCCTTTGGGGCGTGAATGCCGGGCTACTGTGAACTGCCAGGCGACCGACGATCGGCCTGACGCGATTCCCGACTTGGAAGCCAAGCAACAGCAATTCCCGTGCCAACAATTCGCCGATCTTCCCGACATCGGGGGGAGCGGGCCGTAAGGTCTTTGCTGGACTGTACTTCCAACACCGAACCAACGTGGCGTCCACCCTACCACCCTACCCTCCGTGCCATCCGCCGAAGTGTCGGACTTTTGTCGCGTGCGACAACAGTCCGACACTTCCGCCATCGCAACACCCGGCGCCACCCGAAGGCGTGGGCCGTCTCTCCACCCCTCCCTCTCCCGAGCTACCGCTTCAGCCACTGATACACCGTCGAGCGGTGGACTCCGAGCAACCTCGCAGCCTCGCTCACCTTCCCGCCCGCAGCATCGAGCGCCTCCGTCAGCATTCGCCGCTTCTCCTCGTCCGTCGCCCGCTTCCAAGACTCGGCTGTCCCCCGTTTCCACCTCTGCTTCGCCCCGATCCCCTGGTTCTGAATCCCCTTCTCGACCACGTCAAGAGGGACGACGCTATCCTTCGCGAACATCACGCAGTACCGGAGGACATTTATGAGCTCCCGGATGTTCCCCCACCAATCATGGTTTCGCAGCCGGTACATCGCGTCTTCAGCAACTTGAAACCGGACACCGGTCTCTCCGTGCTTCTCCCGGAGGAAGCGCTGGATGATCCCCTCGATATCCCCCCGCCGTTCCCGGAGCGGAGGCACGTGGTAGCGAGGCGACAACCGGCCAACCAGATCCTCTCGGAAGACCCCCTCTGCGATCGCCGCACTCAGATCCCTGTTCGTCGCGGCGATCACACGGACGTCCGCCTCGAGAACCTGGGTTGATCCCATGAGGCTGAACTCCCCGGTCTCCAGGACCATCAGGAGCATCGGTTGCACCGCGGACGGCAGGGCACCCAGCTCGTCGAGAAAGAGCGTGCCGCCCGCCGCCGCTTCGACCAGTCCGGCCCTGGACTCCGTCGCGCCGGTGTAGGCTCCCTTCACATGCCCGAACAGCTTCGCCTCCGCCAGTGACTCCGTGAAGACCCCGCAGTTCTGCGGCACGAACGGTCCGGCAGCCCGGGAACTCAGGTCATGCAGAATCCGGGCGAGATAGCCTTTCCCGGATCCGGGCTCACCCAGGAGGAGGATGTGAGCATCCGTCGGCCCGGCATGGATTGCGAAATCGCGCATATCCTCCGGAAGGTCGTTCCACTCGTCCTTCCAGCGGTCCGGGTATTCGGTCATCACCCCCCCCTTCTCTTTTCGGCGCAACCACCCGGGGTTGGCGGGATATGCCTTCTTGGCAGGGTAACCGGGCGGCGGGGGGTTACCGTATTGGAAACGACCATCGGGTGCAAGGGGCGTGGGAAGTGCGTTTGCCCCCCACCCAACCACCAAAAAGGGGGTCGGGCCGTGGCATGATCCCATGGCTTCGCAGGCAACCCTCTGATCATCACATGTGGTTACCACGCAATCACTTTGCCGACCACGAGGACCCGTGAGCAGCGTGACCACAGTTCATCACGGCCACGGGACGGGGCCAGAC
>CAZTOF010000639.1:0-3474 GCA_964615515.1 uncultured Gemmatimonadaceae bacterium | reverse complement strand
TGCCCGTCGAACGTGGTGCCGGCAAACCGGCCCCAGGCCGTGAGGCGCGGATGGGAGGAGTCACCTGCACCCGCGCCCAGGTTGAGCCGGAACGCACTGCCTAACAGGACGTGCCGGAGCGTGAGGGTGTGGCCGAGATCGAGGGTCCGGGCCCGGGCCGTTCAGCCAGGGGGCATGCGGGGTCGGGGCCGCCCCCGGCCCCTGCGCCCCTTCGACTTCAGGCGCGGTGCGCCTGACGCTCAGGGTGACCGGCTTGTCTTCCGTTTGGTCTGCGCCTGTCCTGAGCCCAGTCGACAGGCGGAGCGACCGCGAAGTCGAAGCACGCTCAGGACGGCCAGCGGGCGTGGCACCCGTGCTCTTCCGGCCCAGGGGGACGCGATACCCCCCCGAGGGTCAGATGCGAGTCTTGCGCCCCTGAGCCCCGCAGCCGCTCACCCACCGCGTCCGTGACGTGCGTCCCCACGGTCCGGCCAAAGCGCGCCAGCCAGGCCCGTTGCAACGGGTCGTCGTTCTCGATGGTCCCCACGGCCTCGCCGTCGGCGATGAGGGCCCCCGTGGCCTTCTTCAGCACCAGCGTGAAGGTCTCCTCGCCCTCGTCGTGCGCGTCGTCCAGCAGCGTGACCGCGATGGTCTTCGCGGTCTCCCCCGGCGCGAACGTGAGCGTGCCCTTGGCCTTGACGTAGTCCTTGTCCTTCTTCGCCGTGCCGTTCCGCGTGGCGTAGCGCACCGTGACCGCCCCGGCCGCGGCCCGCGAGAGCGTCACCGCGAAGTCGATCGTGGCGGCCTCGCCTTCCTTGGCCCGCGCGTCCGCCACGCGGAGCGCGGGCGGCCCCTGCACGGTGTGGCTGAGCGGGCTCTCCAGCTTCCGCCCGTCCGCGGTGCACACCGCCCCGGCCGCGGCGCAGTCCGCCGTCGCCGGTAGGGTCACCGTCACGGCCTGGTGGGCTGACGGCTTGAGGCGCAGTTCCCACAGATCCTGGCGCTTGTCCACGCGCGCCGCGCGCGTGAGCGTCCCGCCCGTCACCTCGATGGCCGCGTCCTTGGCCTTCGCCGTGACGGCCGCGCTGAAGGCCAGCTGCACCGTGAACTTGCCTTGGCCCCGGTGTTCCGCCGGCGCCTGCGCCACACGCGCGGTCAGCGCCTCCACCGGCGCCGGCGTGTCGTTGGTCACCGCCTGCCCCGCAAACGCCGCCACTGCCGTACCGCCCGAACCCCGCAACTGCGCCCCGTCCGCGGGCGCCGCATAGCCCACAGTCACCGCCTCGCCCGGAGCCACCGCTTCGGCCAGCGTCAGCGTCACCGTGTCCGCGCTCACCGCGACCGATGAGACGCCGCGCGCGGCGCCCGCAACGCTCACCGAGAACGCGCTCCCGGCAGGCACCGAGGTCTCGTCCAACCCGCCGTCGAAGCGCAACCCCAGCGCCGTCGCCGATACCCGCGCCCCGTCGAGCGCCGGCGCCGCCGGCGGTGCCTGCGTCGTTGCAGCGTCGGACAGCGCCAGCGTCACCAGCTGCCCCTCGCGCCAGGGCGTGGCGAACGGCCAGTGGTAGTGGAGAAACTCGTCCGTGACGTAGAACCCGGCGTCGCTGAGGGCGAACGCCCGCCCGTCCACATGCAGCGTCAGCGAATCGAGGGCGGTCCGCGCCGCGCCGTCGGACGGACCGCGCAAGGTCACGGACAGCTCGTTCTTCCGGTCGTTCCATTCGACGTCCCGCACCGCATAGGTGACGCCGCCATGGGTGAAGTCGTCGTCCGAGAGCATCACCGCGCACTTGTCGAACTCGGCGTTCCAGGAGCCGCAGCCGTAGTAGCCGCCGTTGTGGAACCACCTGCCCCACAGTTCGTCGACCGTCAGCGAGGCCGACCACACGGCCCCCGCCGGGACCATCGCCGGCACCGGCGGCGGCGCCGCCTTCGGGGTGCCGTGGACCGCCATCTGAAGGCGGAGCCGGGGGAACTGCTTGGTCCACTTGCCCGTCGAGCCGGCCTTCCGTATCCAGCTCTGGCTGCCGATTTTCCAGTTAATCACGTCGCAGTTGTTCGCCACGACATCGCGGTCCACTTCGCTCGTCGCCGCCGTCGACACCGTCACGCGGCGGGCCCCGGGCGCGCTCACGTCGACCACCACGAAGTACCGGCTCCGCGGCGCCAGGTCGATGCCGCCGCCGGGGGCGGTGAACCGGGCGACCTGACCGTCGCCCCGGGGCAGGCTGCCCGGGTTCGTGAGCCGGCCCAGGACGCGGCCCGGCTCGTAAAACCCGTCCCACGCGCGGATCGTCACGCTGTAGGACGGCGCGGTCTTCGCCCCGTCCTTGATCCGCAGGTCCATGTGGGTCAGCTTGTAGCCGCCGGGGTCCCGGCCGGTGGTGAACTCTTGCGCCATGTCCCATTTGAAGGTGATGGAGGCGGCGCCCGTCGGCTGCCCGGTGTTGCTCACCAGCTTGAGCGCGGCCGAGGGCGGCGGCGGCGCCACGGAGGTGTCGAGCGCGAGCGTCGCGGTGTGGGTGTAGACGGCGGCGAGCGCATTGTCCGCCCGGTCCACGCTGTCGGTGCCCGCCCCGACCGTGAACGCCCCGCTGTCCGACGGGCCCACGGTGTAGAGGCAGACGTAGACGTTGGTCTTGCGCGCATGGGTCGGCTGGCAGTCCCCGCTCGCCAGCGCGTCGCCGGAGTCCACGATGTCGTAGCGCGTGTCGGTCGCGCCGATGCGGTGGAAGAGCGCGGGCCGCGGTGGTGTCGCCGCCCGCCACCCGCAGGACCGGGGAGAGGGCATAGAGACTGCCGTTGAGCAGCGTCGCGGTGGCGACGCTGCTTTGAGAAAGCGGAGACCGTGAACTCAAAAGACTCCCCCAGCGCACCGATGAGGCGCCGGCATACGCGCTCGCATGCTTCGTGCCGTCGCTGTTCGAGCCGGTTGCGGCGGTACCTTGGCTTGCGCCCACGTTGCTCCCGTCGCCGAACTTCCCGGCTATGGAGTCCCAGCTGTCGTCGTAGAAGTCGGCGTAGTTGTCGGCGACCTTCGCCCCGCCCAGCCAGTAGATGGGCACGCCCGTGCCCGTGGTCGCGGTGTTGTCCCGCGCGTCTACGGTCTGGGTGGACACGACAGCGCGGAACTGGCCGCTGAAGCCGGACAGGCACGTCACGGTTGCCGCCCGTGTCTGAGCGAGGCCGTTGTAGGGGGCGATGCCGGTTTGAGTGAGGGGGGTTCTTTGGGAGGTCACGAACAGCAGCCGGAAGTGCTGCCCCGCGGTGAACCGTGGGTTGTTGCTGGCGTCCTTCGGGATGCACGCCCAGTCCGCGGCCACGGTCTGCGCGGTCTGGGCGTGGGCGGCGGCGGTGAACAGGCCGAGCGCGCCGAGGATTAGCGCGACGACGGGCAGGAGCAGGGAGCGGCGGGCGCACGTCATGCCGTTGAACCGCTCGGTAGTGCCGTCGGTGTTACAGTTTCGTGGGGGGGGGTAGCTTGGCGGGCCG
>CAZTOF010000638.1:0-3150 GCA_964615515.1 uncultured Gemmatimonadaceae bacterium | reverse complement strand
GGCTGAGGAGCAACGCAGAGCGCAGCTTCTGAGAGACGAAATGTATACTGTAGTTGACCAAATGTAATGTTCTCATTACATCCTGGCCAAGGTGAGCGAAGCGGTCCAGCGCGGATGCGTCGCCGCTCGAATGCCGTGAGGGTTTTTCCACGGGCTGTTAGGGCCAGGGTCCTCGGCCGAAACCGGGAACGACCCTCCGGTCGTAGTTCCCGGGGACGTCACCGATAGTGTCCGCCCGGCCGATTGGGAGTAGAGACTGTGAGCTATTGCGGTATTGCCCTGCTTGTTTCACTTGTCCTGCTTCCGGCGGACGCGGTTTTCTCGCCCGGCCCCGGCGACCCGTCCGGTGACAGCACCGACATCGAGTTGGGACTGGCGCTGTCGGGTCTCCACCTGCCGAGTGGCTCCCAGAACGGCTCTTGCGGCTATGGCGTCAGACTCGGTTCACGGTGGAGCGACCACGTGTTGTTCGAAGGCGAGTATTTCCACCATGTGAACCGCTATCACGACCATGTTCACTCCCTCCTGCTGGCCGGCACGCGGGTCGGCATCCGCAGAGGAAGGTTCGGCGCCTTCGTCAAGTTGCAGCCCGGGATGGTCCGGGCCGTCTCCGGTCCCCGTTACACCAGGTTCGCGCTCGCTGCGGGCGGCGTGGTGGAAGCGCACCTGGAGTCGCACTACGTCAGATTCGACCTGGACTATCTGATTGTCCGGTTCGGAGATGCCCGCTTCAGTCAGGCGTTGCCACCGCGTCCCGGCACCTCAAGGTATCCTCGCTTCAGCATCGGTTTCGGGATTCGCTAGCGGTCATTCAGGACGGTCATTGAGGACGCCTTGACATTCGCCGTAGCGAATCGCCACCATTGAAGGCCCATGTTGCCCCTCGCCGGAGAGGCAAGTTCCGAACATTCGCGCGATCCACAAGTCAGGAAGCAGAGGACTGACCGCCTCTCACCCCAGCTAACGGGCTTCCGGGTCACAGGTCGGCGGGTCAGGCGCTCCGCCCGACAGGTCATGTGGCCCGGGTCTCCCCGGGTTTTTCCGTTGTGGGCCGCGGGATGGGGCACGGAAGGACGGCGGCGCGGCCGCCCCCAAGACACCAAGGAGAATCTCAAGATCGCAGAAAAACGCGTCCGGGTGAACGAACAGATCCGGATCAGTCCGATCCGGCTGATTGCGGAGGGCGGGGGACAGATCGGGATCGTTTCGCTGGACGAGGCGCGCGCCCGGGCCGCCGAGATGGGACTCGACCTGGTCGAGGTGGCTCCCGACTCGAGGCCCCCCGTGGTCCGCATGATGGACTACGGGAAGTACAAGTACAAGGCGGCGCGCGCCGCCCGGGAGGCCAGGAGGAAGCAGCACACCACCCAGATCAAGGAGGTGAAGTTCCGGCCGGGAATCGAGGACCACGACTACGAGTTCAAGCTGCGTCACGCGCGGCGCTTTCTCGCGGAGGGCAACAAGGTGAAGCTCACCATGATGTTCCGTGGACGGCAGATCACACACCCCGAACTGGGACGGCAGGTCCTGTTGCGCCTGACCGAGGACCTCGGCGAGTACGGGAAGATCGAGCAGTACCCGAACTTCGAGGGCCGCCAGATGTCCATGATTCTGACGCCGCTCAAGCAGTGAGCGGAGACGCGGCTCGCGCCCGGAGCGCGGCCGCTTCGGCGGCCCCCGGCCGCCGCTCCGCTCAGCCAACCAACGAAATCGCTGGGAGAAACCGATGCCGAAGATGAAGTCGAACCGGGGCGCCGCGAAGCGCTTCCGACGGACCGGAACCGGGAAGCTCAGGAGGATGCGGGCCTACAAGTCGCACATCCTGACCAAGAAGAAGAAGAAGAGGAAGCGCCGGTTGCGCTCGTCGACCTCGGCCGCGAAGGCCGATGTGGCGCGGGTGCGGCGGATGCTGCCGGGATCATAGAAGCTGGAAGCAGGTGAAAAGGAGAAGAGACCGATGCCGCGCTCGACCCGCGCCGTCGCACGCAACAAACGTAAGAAGAAGGTCCTCAGGACTGCGAAGGGGTATTTCGGGGGACGCAAGAACCTGTACCGCACGGCCAAGGACGCCGTGGAAAAGGGCTGGGAGCACGCCTACCGCGACCGGAAGAAGAAGAAGCGCTACTTCCGCCGGCTCTGGATCACCCGCATCAACGCCGCCGCCCGCCAGAACGATCTTTCGTACTCCCGCTTCATGAACGGCCTCCGGCGGGCCGGGATCGAACTCGACCGCAAGGCGCTCGCCGACCTGGCGATTCGCAGCCCGGACGCCTTTTCGACACTGGCGGACCGGGCGAAGTCGGCGCTGAAGAACTAGCAGCGCGACGGCTGGGCAGGTACGGTACCGCGTCGGCGTGCACCCGTGATCGAAGACCTCGGGAGGATCGAGGAGGAGGCCCTCGCGGCGATCGCCGCCGCGGCGGATCCCGGCGAACTCGAGCAGGTTCGCGTCCGGTATCTGGGCCGCAGGGAGGGACTCGTGTCGGGCGTGCTGCGCCGATTGGGGCAGCTGCGTCCCGAAGAGCGTCCGGCGGTGGGCGCTGCCGCGAACCGCGTGAAGAAGGCGGTGTCGGGAGCGCTGAAGGATCGGTTGGCGGACCTCGAATCGGCCTCGGCCCCGGACCGCCGGGGCGTGGACCTTACCCTGCCCGCGCGGGGAAGGTGGCGGGGTACGATCCACCCGGTCAGCCGGGTGATCGACGACATCTGGGCGATCTTCCGCAGCCTGGGCTTCACCCGTGCGCGCGGGCCCGAGGTGGACACCGAGTGGTACAACTTCGTCGCCCTCAACACGCCGCTGGACCACCCCGCCGCCGACGAGCAGGACACCCTGTACCTGGCGCCGGGGCTGCTGCTGCGGAGCCACACCTCGCCGGTTCAGATCCGCACGATGGAGAAGTACCCGCCGCCGATCCGGATCATCGCGCCGGGCATGGTCTACCGCCGCGACACCTACGACGCGACGCACACCCCCGCCTTCGCGCAGGTCGAGGGGCTGGTGGTGGACGAGGGGGTCACGTTCGTGGACTTCAAGGCGACGCTGGCCGAGTTCGCGCGGCGGTTCTGGGGACCGGGGACGCAGGTGCGCTTCCGTCCGTCGTTCTTCCCGTTTACGGAGCCTTCGGCGGAGGTGGACGTCAAGCGCGTGAT
>CAZTOF010000637.1:0-4820 GCA_964615515.1 uncultured Gemmatimonadaceae bacterium | reverse complement strand
ACGACGCACGGTCCACGTCGATCGAGAAGGTGGATAGCGGGGATGCGCCGACGTGCCGGAAGTCGTTCTCGGCGATGTGGGCATAGGACTCGGTGTTGAAGTCCGGCATTTGGACCATCTCGACCTCCACCGCCATCGCGGCGGCTGCCTCCCCCTGCCCTGGTGCTGCTCGTGCCCGCATCGCCTCGGCCTGCACCGCCCCGGCCCTGGCCACCGCCCCGCGCAGCAGGACTTCCCCGGCTTCGTACCCGGCCGGCCGCCCGAGCCGAAAGTCGACCACCGTCGTGCGCCCCGCCGCGACCGTCACCTCTCGCCGCTCCGGTTCGTAGCCGAGCAGCTCGGCCACGATCACGACACCGCCCGCCGGCACCGCCGACAGCGCGTAGCGGCCGTCCTGGCCGGCGCGCGTGCGAATGCGGGTCCCCTCCACCGTGACCCGCGCGATCGGGATGGGCCGGCCGGTCTCCGCATCGGTGACCTGCCCCCGGATGCTCCCCGTCTGCGCATCGGCGTGCGGAGCGGCGGCCAGGGTAGGCGTGAGAAGGGCGAGCGCGAGCGTCCAGCCAGGATGCATGGCCGGTCGAATGCCGTGGGGGTTTCGTCCACTGGCTCCTGGCAGCGGAAGGGCTGCGGCGCGAGATGTCTCGACGTGTCGCATGGGTCGATCTCCTGTCTCGTCGCGGCGAATCGCCGGGCGTTCACCACATGTGTAGTGTGTATGTGTGTATGTATTCCGTTCGAACCTGTGCCCGTTAGAACCCGCGGGACCGGGGATGGTTGTGTTTCCCCCCCTTTCCCCGCTTCCGCGCCTTGTAGGCCGCATGCTCGGGCAGGTACCGCGTGTGCCGCCGCACCACCTCGGCCGAGAGGCTGGCGAAGTGCCGTTCCACCAACTCGGCCGCCTTCCCGGGGTGTGACTTCGACAGGTCGCTGACGACCCAGCCGATTCCCGTCTGGACGAAGCGCTCCCGTTCGACGACCAGCGCGGCGATGGTCGCCTCGATCAGCGCATGGTACGAGTCGTCGCGCACCACCGCCCGAAACGGCACGATGGCGGCCCGTCGCCGCCACAGGTTCCCGGCGTCCCGCCACCCGGCGATGCGTTCGGCCACGGGCAGCCCGCCGCGGACGATCAACGGCCCCAGGACCCGCACGCTGAACCAGTCGCTCGTCGACCAGTCGAAGAACGCCCCGGCCGCGAAGAGCTCCTCGGCCGTCGCCAGAATCGCTTCCGGTGCCAGCCGCCGCACCAGGTACTTCTGCATGTACAGGATCCCGGCGAACTTGTCTTCGGCGTAGCACCGTTCGACCAGCGTGCGGGCCAGATCGAGCTGCTCGCCGTGGCGAGCGTGCGTCATGACTCTCCTTCCGGCCGGGGCCTTCGGTCCCGAGATCCCGTCGCCGCCGCGGGCGCGGGCAACGAGTCCCCGCGTGGGCGTCCCGCCACGGACTGCCGGGTCAGGACTCCGGCCCGTCACCCTCCCCGCCCCCCTCGGGCTCACGCCCCGGCGGATACCAGCAGTTCTCGGTGCGCCGGGTGTCGACCAACTGGGTGATCCGCCAACCGTTTCTGCCCTTGTACAGCTCGAAGGCGTCGCTCCCGCAGTGGGAGAAGGTGTCGCCCATGTAGAATGCGTACTTGGTCCACATCTGGGCCAGGCGGCCGTCGACGTTGACCACCCAATCCCAGATCGGCTCGTCGTACACCTCCTCCTTGGGGGCCGCGATCATCCCGATCAGACCCTGCGGGTGTCCGAAACTGATGCCGTTCTCGCCTGCCCGCCCCACCCGTGCGGCGGGGTGGAAGGTGTTGGCGGCCATCGTGCTGTCGTTGGTGCGCATGGCCTCGAAGAGTTGCTGGACCACGGCCACGACCGCTTCTTCCTCGGGGTCGGGCGCGGGGAGCTCGGCCTCCTGGCAGCCGGTGGCGAGGAGGAGAGCCGTGACGGCGGCAAGGGTCGCAGGAGCGGAGGTCTTCATGGTCTTCCCTTCTAGTCGATTCGGTGGTGGTGGACGGGAGTCAACATCCTGAAGAATCTAACAGTCCCGGTACTCCCCGCCCGAGTCCACCCTCGCGATCCATGTCCAACAGTCCGGGGCACATCGCCGGTCGGGAACCGTGGGGGGTTTCCCAAGGGCTCCCAGGGTCCACCGTGGAGCCCTTGGCCGGCTCCTTCAATCCTCCGGGACGGTACGATCGCCCTCCATGAATTCGTTGACGATCCGCCAGAGCCGGGTGTCGTGTTCCCCCACGATGCGCGACACCGCCCGGACAGGCATTTCCCGGGCAAGGCTCACCACGAACTCCTCGAAGGGCACGGTCAGCCTCCTCCGCCTTCGCGCCCATGACAGATGCGCCTGCCGGACCCCGCAATACGGGCACTGGACCCTTGGAGATGGGGCATTGACGAAGGTCTGGCAGTGAAAGAAGTCGAGGTGCCGCCAACGCTTGGGGGCCGTGTCGTAAGCCTTGCAGCCCCGGGTCCCGCATTCCCCGCACCGGAAGGTCCCCCCGGCTTCGAAGTTCAGGTACAGATTCAGGCGCCGCTTCGAGGCGTCGAGCGCCCGTCGCTCGACGTACCACGGCCACTGCAACCCCAGGGCCTCCGTGAACAGTTCATGGCGGCCAGCTTCGCCGTCGGCGTCACCTGTGAAGTCGCTCATATCGCCTCGATTCCCACCCTGCTCCCGCCGATGCGGAGGTGTCAGTTCGTTGTCCCGTTGCCGGGTGCCTGTCTCCCCGGGGTTCCCCACTGTGAGGACCACGCATTCAGGACAATGGTGGCCTGCAACGGATGGCACGACGCCATAATGCGACACTTGTTGCGACAATCTCCGACAAGAAACGCGTGTGAGGTCCGGCGGCGGTCGGGCGGTTACTCACCCCGGGATACCTCCGCCACCCATTCCCGGAAGCTCTGCTGCACCCTTTCCGGGTCCCGGCTCGCCTCGGCCAGCGTACAGCCCAGCAGGCGCATGCTGGACCGTTCAAGGGTGCGCCGCCGGACACCCGCGCTCAGAGCGATCGCGTCCCACTTCAACTCCGAGCGCTGCCGGACCGCCCACATGAGCAGGGCCCAGGCCAGCAGCTTTTTCGGGCCGGATCTCAAGGGGACTTCCTCCCTCCAATACCGTCGCAGTGTGTCGGGCGGGAGCCTTATCCGCTCGGCAAGCTCGATCACGGAGTGCGTGGGCGATGTCCGCGGCGGATTGGCCGTGACGCTGCAGATGTGGTCGATCGCCTTGACCAGGGACCAGTGGAGCGAGAAGTCGCGAAGCAGCCTGTGGCCGAGAAGACGCAGCGGATCCCGGTGCCAGGGCTCGATCTCGTTGAGCAACCGGACCAGCCTGTCCTCCACTTCCTCGGCCCATACGACGTGAAACCGGGTGGACTCGATCCGTCGCAGGCGCTGTAGCCTGGCCAGCGACAGCGGCGTCACGACGACACACGATGGCCCCGAGTGGCCGTGGTCGAAGACCGCGTGGAGCCACTCGATATCCTCATCCTCGCACTTCTCCAGGCTTGCGATCCCGACGCTTGAGCGCTGGACTTTGCTCCGGAAGGCCTTGCGGCTTCCGGTGCTCTCGACATCGGCGTTCGCCAGCAACCGTTCGATCCCGCTCCCGATGTCCCGTGTTTCGCGGTATAACGCGATCATGGGGAAAGGAGCCGGGCGGGCCCGGTAGAGCGACTGAATGCCGATGGACGATTCGGGCTTGTCATCAATCCCCGGCGGGTCTCCTGTGCGTGCGGGGTTTGCGGACGAGAGCGGCGAATCTGGAAGCTGACAGCCAAGTCCTTGCGGCACTACGTCATTGCCAGTCGCAGCTACGACATTGTCACGCACGAGTCCCGGTGTGCGGGCGTAAGTGCCTACCGTACAACGGGAATGCGATTCATCTGGGACCGCACGAACCCTTGGAAACCAGGCGCAGATAGCCATCCTCCCCTCCTCCCTGTCATCCCCCGGGACCCTGTCGCCCAAGGAGCCCGGCTCGTCACCCGGCGGTGAGACCCCCGGGCTGCCGGGTCACACCACCATCCCCACCACACGGTTCCATGGTTATCCCGCGGAACCGGCGGGCGCAAGTCAGGGGTTGGCCGGGTGGGTGCGCCCGGTGATCTTTAGCCCTTTTCCCGTAACGGTGACAGCGGCGGATTCCACGAATCGACGCCCGGGAGCCGCCGGCCCCAGGTGCTCCCGTAGGGGTCGCCCTTTTCCTGGAGGAATCGGAGGATGAGGCGGTGCAGCATGTTCATCTTGGGCATGAGCCCGTGGAAGCCGGCGAACCTGGTCAGGGCGCGGTCGCGCAACTCCCAGTAGCCGAAGTCGCCGGGTGTGACGCAGACCAGACGGCACTCGTCCAGGAAGGGGGGGATGGCGGCGTTCAGGGGGACGGTGCCGTCGCCGGTGTGGCGGTTGGCGGTGGGGACCGCGTCTCGGTCGCTCCAGCGGTTGAGGCGTTCCGCCGACCGGAGATCGAACTGCGGCTTGCCGTTTTTGTCGCGCCGGATGCGGAGTCCGACGCGAGTCTCGCAGTCGGTGCCGGCGATGGCGAGCCAGTGGTCCGGCGTGAGGTGGCGGGAGGGTGGATCGGGGTCGGTGGAGCCGTGGGGGTTGCCTGCGTCGTCCGGGTCCCCGAGCTGGAGGGCGGAGATACGGTCGCGATGCGCGCGGGCATGGTCGAGCATGGCCCGGAAAAGATCGGGGCCGGCGACGTTCCAGCCGCTGACCTGTTGCTCGATGGTGCGGACGACGCCGGGCTGCCAGGCATCGGGGTGGAAGAGGTCGGTTTCCAGTCCGTCGTCGGCGTCAACG
>CAZTOF010000636.1:0-3144 GCA_964615515.1 uncultured Gemmatimonadaceae bacterium | reverse complement strand
GGACTACGACCCGCCCTCGCCAGCTCGACGATCCGCTCCTTGAACTCGGGCGGATACCGCCCTCGCCTTCTTCCAGCCATGGCTCACCTCCTTTGGTTCACCCAAATGGAAAGGTGTCCGCCATAGCGGGGCAACTCCAGCCGCGACACCGGTGAATGGGCGTTTCGCGGGGAAATAGTTGGCGGCCAGACCGGTTTCCGGGACCACGGACGTAAAGTTGATGCCGCCTGTCAAGGAGAGGGTCGTCTGAGCAGGAGCGGGGGAGGGTAGGAGGCACGAAGCAACGAATAGGACGGATGCAACCGTAACGTGTCTCATGATGTCCTCACGGCCCAAGGTTCACGGTCGACGCGCTCAACATGTAGGGTGTGCGCGTACCCCGCCCGGCGCAACCATTCACCCGTCCATCACCCCCGCGTCGGCCACCGCCTTGCGGACCGTCCGGGAACGGTGGTGATGGTCGAGCGTTCTCAACCGCGTTGGCCAAGAAACTGCTTGCGGGGCGGGAGCCGAAGACATTATGGTGTAGTGTGGAGTCTGGTCCAACGCGTCAGCTGCCATGCCGCGGCCGGCCTTCGAATTCCCGGAGCCGACGCATCGGCCGCAATGCTGCGACAAGCTGCAGGTGAGAACGCTGATGAACCCGTTGTCCTCCTTTGGATCCCCCATTTTGCCGTCCCTGCTCCGCTGGTCGCCGGTGATCGTCGCCGTCACCCTGCTCGCCGCCTGCCAGGGAGGTCCTCCCTTCGCCTGCGGCACCATCCCCGCGCAGGAACTCTACCCGCGGCAGACTGCCGAACTCGAGCCCTGTTTCGAAGATCCGGAGGGAGAGGAGCTCACACTCTTCGCGACATCGTCGGACGCCGATATCACCAGCGTGCGTGTGTCGGGATTGGAGATCATGATCAAGGGCGAATCCGTGGGCAGCGCAACGATCACGGTCACGGCATCCGACCCCGATGGTTTGACGGCCTCAATGGACATCGCGGTGCTGGTGCCCAGACCGGTTGACGTCGGGCGTTAGAGGGATAACCTTCGGCATCGGTGAGGACGTTTCCGGGAGCAACCCGGAGCGGCGCGGCACCGGGCCGGCACTAATCGCCCGAAACATCACCCGCCGATCCTGCCTGCCGGCGCGCACCGCCCGGTAGAAGGGTCAGTTCCCCGTCCATGATCCGCGCCAGTTCCTCCTCTCTGCGCCAGTGGGCCTCCAGTTCCGCGACCTCCATCGACAGCAGCCGCCGCTCGTGCTCCTCGTGGACCGCGATTTCGAGTGCGACCCGGCCGACCCGGCCGACCCGGTGGAGCGGCGTCGGTTGTTTCAGAATCCTCGAGGGAAGTCTGCCCGCGCCCCCCGCGGCTTCGATGAGCCTCGCCGCCCTGTCCACCCGCCCTTCCGCGGCACCGGCGAAGTGGTGGTGGGCGAGGACCCTGCGCAACGTGTGGTTGGCTTCCCGTCCGCAGAGAAGGAACCCGCCGCCGGTCTCTTCGCAGTAGGGACAGAAGACCCGGATCCCCACCGAGTCTCCCTCGCTGCGCAAGACCAGATCGGTCCCGTCCGAATACCGGACCCGGTCGATCGGGCGGCCGCACCGTTCGCACTCGCCGACGCCCCTCCAGGCGATGCGGCCGAAACGGAGCAGGCGCGCCCCGCCCGTGACGAGTCCCGGAACCCTGTCCCAAACCAGCCAGGCGGCGACGAAGCTCATGCCGCCGGTGGCCCAGGAGCCGGCGATCGTGGCGGCCGCCGCGACCGTCCCCGCCGTCGACAGCTTCCGGTACCGCTCCCTGCGGCTTCGCAGTTCCCGCCCGTACCGCCACCACGCCTCCTCGCGCAGTTCGGCGCCTCCCACCCGCACGATCTCCAGCGGCCCGGCCCTGAGCAGCGCCACGTTGTCGGTGCTCGAGAGCAGGCGACCCCGGTCGGTGACCAGCTTCTCCAACTCGTCGAGGGCCTCCCAGCGCGAATCCATGGGGACCAGCGACCACCGGGAGCAGGCGCGGCAAATCAGCCAGAGGCGGCCCCGGGCGGGATCGTAGGCCACCCGGCGGCCCCGGTCCAGGTATTCAAGGGAATCGTTGGGGGTGAAATCCCGACCGCATACGAGGCACTTCCGGTACATGCTCACGGGACGCGCACACTCATCATGGTCCGAGTATTATACTCCACCTTCGCAATCCGGCCCGTGGATTTCCTCCGGCCCGGCACCGGCCATCCCACGGCCTTCGATTCGCACCGGAGCTGCCATGCTGGCGGTCATCGACAACTACGACTCGTTCACCTGGAATCTTGTCCAGATCCTGGGCGAGCTGGGTGCCGGGCCGCGGGTCTTCCGCAACGACGAAGTCACTCCCGCGGATCTGCTCAGGCTGGGGACGACGCGCCTGGTCGTGTCGCCCGGGCCGTGTACCCCGGCCGAGGCGGGGGTCAGCGTGGAGGCCATCCGCCGACTGGGCTCCACCACCCCGACGCTGGGCGTCTGCCTCGGCCACCAGGCCGTCGGCGAAGCCTACGGCGGGCGAACCGTCCGCGCCGCCAGGACGGTGCACGGCAAGATCTCGCCTGTCACGCACAATGGGGATCCCCTCTTCTCGGGCATCCCGTCGCCGATGCGCGTGGCCCGCTACCATTCGCTGGTTGCCGCACCGGAGCTGCCGGACGACCTCGTTCCCGTCGCCTGGAGCGCCGACCCGGCCGACAGGGGTGAAATCCAGGCCCTCCGACACCGCGAACACCCGGTCTGGGGCGTCCAGTTCCACCCCGAGTCCTGGTTTACCGAGGGCGGACGCCGGCTGCTGGCGAACTTTCTGGGAGTCCGCGGATAGCCGTCCGTGGGGCGAAGTCCCTCAAGCACCGGGAACGGCGAGACACCGGGCCGGCAAGGAGCGACGAAAGGTCAGCAGTAGCCCTACTGGCCCCGCGGACCAACGCTGAGCGAAGCACCGGAAGGGTCGGATCCGTTGCCAGCACCTCCGCGCGGAGGTAGGTTCAGGTCCGTGATTGGCACATTCGGTCCGGGCCCGCGCACCCTCTCCCGGGTGCATTCGTGAGCCGCGTGCGGGGAGTGAGCCCCGCGAGGAGGTGCTGGCACCGGATCCGACCCTTCCGGTGCTCCGCTCAGCGTTGGTCCGCGGGGCCAGTAG
>CAZTOF010000635.1:0-6930 GCA_964615515.1 uncultured Gemmatimonadaceae bacterium | reverse complement strand
CCCCCCTCACGCACCCACCGCTACCTCGCGGAGGCCGAACGCTACTCGGCCCACAACTACCACCCCCTCCCCGTCGTGCTCGAGCGCGGCGAGGGCTCGTGGGTCTGGGACGTGGAGGGCAACCGCTACCTCGACATGCTGAGCTCCTACTCGGCCGTCAACCAGGGACACCGCCACCCCGCCGTCGTCGCCGCCGCCCGCGAACAGCTCGACCGCCTCACGCTCACCTCTCGCGCCTTCCACAACGACCGGATGGGCCCGTTCCTGCGCGAGCTCTGCGAGGCGTCCGGCTTCGACGCGGCGCTGCCCATGAACACCGGCGCCGAGGCCGTCGAGACCGCGATCAAGATGGTGCGGAAGTGGGGGTACGAAGTGAAGGGGGTTCCCCAGGACCAGGCCGGGATCATCGTCTGCGAGGACAACTTCCACGGACGCACCACCACCATCGTCGGCTTCTCGTCCGAGGATCAGTACCGCGACGGCTTCGGCCCCTTCACGCCCGGCTTCACCCTCATCCCGTACGGCGACATCGACGCGCTCCGGGACGCGATCGGGCCCCACACGGTCGGCTTCCTGGTCGAGCCCATCCAGGGCGAGGCGGGTGTGATCGTGCCGCCCGACGGGTACATGCGCCGGGTGGCGGAGGTGTGCCGCGAACACCGCGTGGCCCTGGTGGCCGACGAGATCCAGACCGGCCTGGGCCGCACCGGCCGGATGTTCTGCTGCGACTGGGAAGAGGTGCGCCCCGACGTCCTGGTGGTGGGCAAGGCGCTGGGCGGAGGCGTCTACCCCGTTTCGGCAGCGATCGCCGACGCCGAGTTCATGGACGTCTTCCGCCCGGGCGACCACGGGTCGACCTTCGGCGGCAACCCCCTCGGCGCGGCCGTCGGCATGGCCTCGCTCCGGGTGATCATCGACGAGGACCTGCCGCGCCGCTCCGACGAGCTGGGGAGCTGGTTCATGGACCGCCTGCGCGCGATCCCGTCGCCGCACGTGGAGGAGGTGCGGGGGCGGGGGCTCATGATCGGCGTGGTGATCCGGGAGTCGTCGGGGACCGCGCGGCCGTTCTGCGAGGCGCTCCAGACGCGCGGCATCCTGGCCAAGGAGACGCACCGCCAGGTCGTGCGGTTCGCGCCGCCGCTCACAGTCGAGCGGGAGACGCTCGAGGCCGCGCTGGTGGAGATCGAGGCCGTGCTGGGGGGGTGAGGGGGGCGTCCGCGGGCCGAATCCTGGTGTCTGCGGGCACGATTCAGCCGCCGGGCCGCCCGATCGTCCCCTGCCTGGCAGCCCGTGGACAAAACCCTCCCGGCATTCGAGCGGCGATGCATCCGTGCCGGGCGCTTCGCTTCACCGTTTCTCGATGTAAAGACAACGTTACATTATGTGAATCACAGTATACACTTGTTGGCTCCCAGGCTTCGCTCTGCGTTGCTCCTCGGGCGAATCGCTGCTATTCCCCCTTCGTCGCGCCTTGCCAGCCCGACAGAGCACCTGAAGCCAGAATCCCGGCAGGAGATCATGTAAGCTCAACTTGGGCTGCACGATCTGCCGCTCTTGCCGGGACGCCGATTCCGACGCGCACGGGTCAAAGATGCGGGAGAGTCGGGGTTGATTGGCGGGAAGTTGTGCGAACCCCAGCACCGGGTCAAGCTCACGGATTCTTCCTGCTCACGGATTCTTCCGCCCGATCCCGGCCGTCTTCAGCTTGTCCGCCAGATGGCCCGATTCCACGACGACGCGCATGAGATCGACGCGGCTCTGGACGCCCAGCTTGCTCTTCAGAGACATTCGGTAGTTCGCGACGGTCTTCGGTGCCAAATGGATCCTGCGGGCGGTCTCCTCCGCGGTGTAGCCGGTCGCGGTGAGGTACAGGACATCGCGTTCCCGCTCGCTCATGGAGTCCCAACCACCGGCGAGGCTCCGCGAGGAGTTTCGTGCTTTCGACAGCAGCCCGACGACGTGCGCGGGGAACGTCATCCTTCCCGGCCCTCCTCTACCACACCGCGCTGCACCCCGTGTGAAGAATGCTTGATGAGGGAAGGTCTCGGCCCTCATCGGTCGCGAACGTGTCGGCGAATACGGTGAGCTTGGATCGTCTCCACACCAGTCTCGTCTCTGGTCACCATAAGAAACCAGTCGCGGTCTACCCAGCACGGAAGGGCCCGAGGCCAGCGATAGCATATCCACGGGTCTGGAAACCCATCCACGATGCCCTGCCAGCGACCCTCCGGGTCGAAGACGCTCCATTGATCCGGCATCCCCGATTCCGAGGACGACCATTCTCTGACCCATAGGTGGCCCTCGGCGTCCACAACGAGCCCCGCGATAGCGGGATGATGTTCTCTTCTCGGCCATGCTTGAATGGCTTCCGACCATTGAGGATTCTCGCCCATCAGCGGCAACAGGCGGTCCCGCCGAGCCCTGTCCGCCATGGCGGTGACGGGAACTGGCCCGGTGGACCGGCGAATAGAGCGCAGGAGTTTCCCATCGAGCGAAAACTGCCAAATCAAGTTGGCGTCGCCATCGGCAACGTAGACCGCACGAGGACGCCTTCCCACCGCAATGTGGGACTTCACCATCAGATCAATGGGCATCAGATCTTCGTTCCATCCCGCGAACAGTGGAGACAGGGTCCGCACCTCACGAGGGATCGCCCACATTTCCAAGCCGTCCCACGTCCCCAGAGATTGAGGGACATAGGTCTCAAGGTCCATCCTTACGAACTCAAGCTGCGGATGCCTCACCACGGTGCCGTCCCGGGGTCGCTGGAAACCGGGATCTCCGCGCTCGATGCCGACGATGGCGGATCCATCGGGCAATGGGATCATTGGGGATTCCTCAGACGCTCCGGGAACGGCCCCGAGCACTCTGCCGAGATCGATGCTCCGGCGCCCCAACACCGCCCCCGCAGTGTCCAAATAGGTGACGGGACCCATCCAGTAATCCCATACGACCAGTGTGTCTGGAGGCAGGTACTGCAACCGCTCCGGGCGGACGAACTCGCCGGGGCCGTTCCCTCTGCCGCCGAGCGCCTTCGACAGCTTGCCCGAAGGCTCGAATAGGAACACTCGGTGGTTTCCCTGCGAAAGCACCGCGATGCGACCGTCCACCAATCGCGCCAAGCCCTTTACCTGCCAGATCCTACCATCGCGATCATCCCGATCTCCCGCAGGCTCAGGGCTACCCGCAGCATTGCGTCCGCCCAAAACGAACTCGGGCTCCCTGTCCAGTGTCCAGAAACGCCCGTTGGGCAAAGCGGGAGTGTGGTTCTCAACGATCCGAATACCTGCGGAATCTCTCATCGTCACACCCACCGCTCCCCCTTCCGACGACCCTGCCTCGCAGCCAACCATCCCCGTGGCCAACGCTATGGGGACGGGAAGCACCGCAAGGAGCGAGAGCCGCGTTCGGCTGGCGCGTTCTTGCGGCACTTGGACCCGCAAATGATCACAAGTCATCCGAATGCACGGTCGGTGTGGTGGCCAAGCTGCGTCACGAATCGGGAGAACTCGCGGCGAGCGCCGCCTCGAAAGTGGTCCGCAGGCTTGGGAGAACCGCCACGGTGGCGACCGGGGCATCCGGATCGCAGGGAAGCATGAAGTTGACCCTGCCGCCGCTGCTGTGGTATTCCATCAGTACGTCCGACGGGGTGTTCATGACCATCGCCACAGCCGCTTCCGGCTCGCCGACATCGAGGGCGCTTCTCACCCGGTCGACGATCTCCAGCATGGCCATGTCGCCCCCAGCGGGACCACATGGCTTGTGGCACTGGCCGATGTCCCGGTCGGTATGGCAACCCTTCTCCTTCGAGCAACGAGCGCACTCCTTCCCTGAGAAGTCGTCCGTCCAGCCACAACCGTCGTCTCCATCCGGAAAACTGTGCCAGCCCAGCCAGCCGATCCCGACATCTATGCACCACCCGCATTGGGCTGTGGCGGGCGCTGGATCGGCGGCGAACAACGAGAAACCCACCAACATGGTGAGGATCGTGGGACAAACGTTACGCTGGCTGAACATCGCGGACACCTCCTTTTTCGTGGGATCTGCTGTCACCCGCGCAGGGCGTGAATCGTTCCCCAGCGGGTCGGATACGGCGACTTTACGCCGCCTCACGCCCGTCTGTCAAGCTGCGCTGGATCTGGAATGGCGGTGGATCTGGAGTGCTGGCGGTTGGGCGGAATCCGTGGCCGAGGCGTTTCCCGTAAACTCCAACTCGCCCCTGGTCGCGCCCAGCGCTCCTGCGGCCACGGTGCCGGTCCTCGCCGCCCGACATGGCGTCAGCTGCCGAATACCCTGCCGCCTCCTTGCTGCCCAACGGTCAGCTCACCGACGGCAGCATCCTCGCGCACGGCTCACCGTTGACCCGGCGCAGCGGGTAGAGCGCCACTTTGTCGGCATGGTCGAAATAGGTGACCGCCCTGCGCCCCTGCTCCTCGCCTTCCTCGGAGTACCGAACGGCAACCACCGCGCTATCGGCGTGGACACCGCGGAAGTCGTAGGCGAACATGTTTTTTTCGGGATTGCGGATCAGTGCGTAGCATCCTGATGCGGGGTCGATCACTGCACCGGCAACCAAGTAACCGCCATGCCGGGCGAGCCTGATGTTGGGGATCGCCGATAGCACGATGTTCCCCTGCCCGTCCGTCCCGATCTTCGGGCCGACGGTCACGGTGGCGGCCGCGGCTAGCTCGGTCGGGATCGGCAGTGTCCCCATTCCGCCACTCTTGTAGTACACGCTGAGCGAGTCCGTGTCGTCGGCGTAGGTCGTCAGGACGAACGCGGCAGCCAATGTGCAGGCCATTCTAGCGCTCCAGATGCGATCCGCCACTTGGCTACGCTCGCGTTCCGACAAGCGCAACCCGCCGGGGCCTGGGCCGATGGTTTCCTCGCTGTTGCCGTTCCTTCTCACGACGCCCTTGAGGGTCGGAACAGCGGGTTGGCCGTCAAAATCGCACACCGCCCCCTTTCTCTCTGGAGCGCGCGGCCTCCAGTTGGCAACGTACTGTCCGTCCGCATCGAACTCAAGCACTCGGGACAGACCTGACACGTACAGCCCGCCCCTGGGGGCGACCGCCATGCCTGCGAACCCTTGGGGAAGCTCCCTTGGACCACCGCCGGTTCGAAAACGCACCGTGCGGATCCACTCACCCGTGTCAAGCGAGAAAGCCATCACCCCCTCGGGCTCCTCCGCGTCGTACGCGTATAGGATGGAGTATTCGTGGTCGATGACGGTTGAGTAGATACCCCGCTGTTCGCTGTCGATCACGATCCGACCGGAGTCGTAATCGATCTCAAGCACCTGCTGGGCTGTGCCCGTGCTGGCCGCAAGGAGCACGGCCAGCACGGGCAGGATGGAATGTCTCATCGCAGGTGAGAGTCCACGGCGCTCATGTCGCCACAGTCCCCGTAGTCGCACCACTCCTCGGACTCGCCGTAACTGATCGTGATGAGTCCCCAAAGGATGCTGATGCTGTCGGATCTGGTGTACTCTCTCACCAGCTTGCACGACTGCCTGACGATAGTACCGTCGTCGAGTTCCTCGCGGTGCGTGTACCAGTCCGCGCAGTCACGCATCATGCCGGTGTCGCCGTCGACGCAGACCATCGCCGACGCGTCGGGTCGCTCGCCAGCAGTGACGGCAGCGGGTGCCGCGATGGCGAGCGCGCCCGCAAAGATGAGGGTGAGGGTGGTAAGTCTCTTCATTCGTCTCCTCCTTTGGGAAGGTAATGGGGGTGGGGTTCAGCTTGCAGTCCAAGATACGCCCGGCGAGAATCCGGCCGCGACCGGGAAAACCCTGCAATTTCGTGACGGGTTTTTCCCCTCCACCACCGAGTTCGCTCGAAGTGCGTGAGGCTGGCGGTCGGTGCCCGGTCGATTGGAATCACCCGTCTACGGTCATGGCGCGGCGATTCGGCGGGGAGTGCCTCCGGGAATGCGCCATTTACGGCGACAGCCCCTGCGCTCATGCACGGCCGTCCGATCCTGGGAGGGGTGACTTGGTAATCGCCACGGCGCTCCGGCCGCCTTCGTCAAGCGGCGGGGACGTTCTTGCGTTGGTTGACCCGCGTCTCCTCGTTTTTCCAAGATACTGATAGGCCATCTGGCAGCCGTGGCTGAGCCATGCCTCACGAAGGGAGTCACCATGGAGAAACCATTCCACGATGCACCCGGCAACACGGACGGCGACCCCGACCACGCGACCATCGTCCGACGCCACCTCGGCGACATCGGCGGCGGGGTTGAGCTTTCGTGCGACGACGCGCTGCTTGTTCTGAGGCAGTCGGGACTCTGGATCGACGAGGCATGGCATACCGGCATGGAGAAGCGCGACAGCTATCTTGAGTTGAGATACGTGTCGACGGACCCGGTGCTCTCTTTGGTCACGGGAAGTTGGTCGGCACCAGGGGCGCTACCTCCCCCCGGTGGGTGCGCTGCCTCGTTGGCCTGGAGCTGGGGCCGTTGGCCGAGGTCGACGAGCCCGGCGTGCCCCAACCGCCTCATTTCCCGGCATCGACTGACGAGACTCGCGCCCGCAGAAGCCGGTCGGGATGGACGCCGTTTGGGTCGAAAGCGGCCTCGCCCTGAGTTCGGAGTCCCCGGACGGCGGGCGGGCCAGCGGCCCGTCCATTTACGACCGCACCGGAATGTGAAAAAGACATCGGGGGTCGATTCACAATTCGGCCCTTCGGCGATTCACAACGGCCTCCCGCCCTATCCGCTCGCGCGGCAACGTCTTGCGGCCCGGCCGCCCGGTTTCCCCGTGGCACGCGAGCGGCTCGGGACGTGGCCGGAGCGACCCCCCAGTCCAAGGGCCTGGTACGGGTTCGGGGCGAGGTGGAAATTCACACCTCGCCCCTTCCCTCCTGGGGTCGCTCCCGCATCAACAATCCCTGGCGGGAAGGCCATCCGAACGCCGCTGTGGGCGCGGCG
>CAZTOF010000634.1:0-1574 GCA_964615515.1 uncultured Gemmatimonadaceae bacterium | reverse complement strand
GAAGTGGACTTGGAAGCGAAGTCCGAAGAGGCGGTTGCCTCGCTACGGACGGCCTTCGACCGTGCATACAAGGCCGTCTACGGGCGCACGATTCCGGGGCTGGACGTTGAAGTGCTGAGCTGGACGCTGGTGGTGTCGGCTCCGGGCCGGGTCGCGGGTGGCTCGGCCGGGGTTCCTGCCCAGGCCGCCGGGCCGGCGACTCCCCGGGCGCCGCGTCCCGCCCCGACAGCCTGGACGCGGTTCTTTGCAGGGACGGTGGAAGGACTCGTCCGCGCCGAGGTCCACCACCGGGACGATCTGAACGTGGGCGACCACGTCCGCGGCCCCGCCCTGATCGCCGAGGAGCAGACCACCACGGTCGTTCCCGACGGCTGGCGCGCGACAGTTCTTCCCGGCGGCCACCTGCTGGCCGAGCGGCGGGCACGCCCCGCGGCCCGGGCCGGCGCCTCCGCCCTCCAGGACCAGATCATGTGGAGCCGGCTGCTCTCCGTCGTCGAGGAGCAGGCCCGCACCCTGGTGCGCACAGCCTTCTCCACCCCCGTGCGCGAGGCCGGCGACCTCTCCGCCGGCGTCTTCGACCTCTCGGGGCGCATGCTGGCCCAGGCCGTCACGGGAACACCCGGGCACGTCAACGCCATGGCGGCATCGGTCGGGTTCTTCCTCCGCGACCACCCCGTCGAGACGCTGGTCGAGGGCGACGTCCTCGTCACCAACGACCCCTGGGAGGGCACCGGCCACCTGAACGACTTCACCGTCGTCACCCCCACCTTCCTGGGCGGCCGTCCGGTCGCCCTTTTCGCCGCCACCAGCCACATCGCCGACGTGGGCGGGCGCGGCTTCGGCGCCGACGCCAACCAGGTCTTCGAGGAGGGTATCCGCATCCCCATCGGCCACCTCATCCGCGCCGGCCGCGTTGACGAGACGCTCATGCGCATGGTGCGCGCCAACGTGCGCGACCCCGACGTCGCCCAAGGGGACCTCTATTCGCTGGCGGCGTGCAACCGCACGGGCGGCGAGCGCCTCGTCGCCATGATGAGGGAGTTCGGCCTGGATTCGCTCGACGGCCTGGCCGGGATGATTCTCACGGCCTCGCGCCGCGCCATGCTCGAACGGATTCGCGCGCTCAAGCCGGGCACCTACCACAACCGCATGACCATCGACGGCTACGACCGGGACCTGGAACTCGTGTGCGCTCTGACCGTCTCGCGCGACGGCATCCGCATCGACTTCACCGGCACGTCCCCCATGTCGCCGTATGGGATCAACGTTCCCGAGACGTACACGCGGGCGTACGGCTCATTCGGGGTGCGCTGCGTGGTCGGCTCCGAGGTCCCCAACAACGCGGGCTCGCTCGGCACGATCGAGGTCACCGCCCCCTCCGGCTGCCTCCTCAACGCGCCCCCGCCGGCCGCCGTCTCCGCGCGCCACTCGATCGGGCAGATGCTCCCCGACGTGGTGCTCGGCTGCCTGGCCCAGGCCATGCCCCCCGGATCGGTCCCCGCCGAGGGGTCGTCGTGCCTGTGGAACCCGGTCTTCATGGGGGGACCGGGGCTGACGGGGGCGTACACGTACGG
>CAZTOF010000633.1:0-1971 GCA_964615515.1 uncultured Gemmatimonadaceae bacterium | reverse complement strand
ATCGTGCCGTCCGGGCGAGTCCGCCGCCGCGTGGCGCATCACCTGCTCCTCGTCGATGCTCGGGTAGTAGACCCAGAAGTGGCGCCCGTCCGAGATCACCATGTCGCCCTCGGGATCGCTGAAGCGCATGGAGAAGAGATTGGGACGCCGCTGGCAGACCCTGCCCGCGCTCTCGACGCGGCGCCCGAGGAGCCGCACCTCGATCGCCTGCTCGAAGTCCGCGCAGACGGCGTTCACCTCGCGGTAGCGTTCGGCCGCGCTCTCCAGCGCACGCAACGCGGTTCCGGACTCCTGGGCGCGGGCGGCCGGGAGGGGCGCGGACAGCCAGAGGAGGGCGGCCGCCACGCATTTCAGCCCGGCGGCTCCTGGGGCCCGTGGACAACCGGCGATCCGTCCGCGCGGATCCGGCCGGCGACGGCGTGGCGCCCGGGCGACCCTGCTCACGACGGACATATCTCGTCCAGGCCGGCCGCCCCCACCAGCACCTCGCGCGGCTTGGAGCCGTCGGGGGAACCGAGCACGCCCGCTTCGTGCAGCTGGCCCACGATCCTGGCCGCCCTGCCGTACCCGATGCGCAGCCGCCGTTGCAGCAGGGAGGTCGACCCGGCCCCCTGCCGGATGCAGGCCTGCGCGGCTTCGCGGAAGAGCGGGTCCCAGTCCCCCCGGATGGCCCCGTCTTCGCCGGACCCATCCTCCTCCCCCTCCATCGCCCTCACCGCCTCCAGGATGTCGCCCTCGTCGCTCTTCACCCGCGCCTTGAGCGCCTCCAGGGTGTCGGCCTGTTCGCGATACCATCCCATCAGCGCCTCGGTCTCGGCCGTCGAGATGAACGCCCCCTGCATGCGCACCAGCTCGCTCTGGCCCGGCGGCAGAAAGAGCATGTCCCCCGCACCCAGCAGCGAATCGGCTCCGTTCTGGTCGAGAATCGTCCTCGAATCGGTCTTGGAGGCAACACGGAAAGCAATGCGGCACGGGAAGTTGGCCTTTATCAGTCCAGTAATCACATTAACACTGGGCCTCTGGGTCGCCACCAGCAGGTGGATGCCGATCGCGCGGGCCTTCTGCGCGAGCTGGGTGAGCGGTTTCTCGACTTCGGCCTGCACGGTCATCATCAGGTCGGCCAACTCGTCCACGACCAGCACGATCCAGGGAAGCACCCCCTCCTTGTACCGCCACCGGTCCGGATCCTCCTCGGGCCCGTCGGGCGTGGCAAGCTTCATCCCGGTCCCCTCCTCGACCCGCTCGTTGAACTCGCCCACCGACCGCGCCCCGTTCGCGCTCAACAGGCCGTAGCGGCGCTCCATCTCCATCACCGCCCACTTGAGAACCCCGGCGGCGTCCCCGGGGTCCGTCACGACCGGGTGGCGAAGGTGGGGCAGGTCGGCGTAGGCGGAGAGCTCGACCATCTTGGGATCGATCAGCAGGAACCGGAGGCGGTCGGGTCCGTGCCGGTAGACGAGACTGGTGATCACGGTGTTCAGGCAGACCGACTTCCCCGATCCGGTGGCGCCGGCGATCAGCGCGTGCGGCATCTTCGCGAGGTCGGCGACGAAGGGCCTGCCGGTCAGGTCCTTCCCCAGCGCCAGCGGAAGCATGCCCCGCGAACGCGCGAAGAGCGGCGCCTCCAGGATCTCGCGCAGACGCACCATCTCGGGACGCGGGTTGGGGATCTCGACGCCCACGGCGCCCTTTCCGGGGATCGGGGCGACGATGCGCACGCTCCTCGCCTTCATGGCCAGCGCCAGGTCGGCGTCCAGGTTGGCGATGCGGTTGACCTTGACGCCGGGCTCGGGCACCACCTCGTAGCGGGTCACCGCGGGACCCGTGGTGCGGCCCGAGATCCGGCCGTTGATCTTGAACGTCCGGAGCGTGTCGACGAGCACGTCGCCCAAGCGGTCGAGTTCGCGCTCCATCCCCAGGCGGTTGCCGCGTTCCGGCGAGCGCAGGAACTCGATGGAGGGAAGCGGATAG
>CAZTOF010000632.1:0-12796 GCA_964615515.1 uncultured Gemmatimonadaceae bacterium | reverse complement strand
GCAGCGAACGGATGAAGGTCAGGACTTCGCCGATCGGCCGGTCCACCACGCTGCTGATCGGCAGGCCGCCGATGCGCACCGCCCGCCCGAACGGGCCCAGCCGCGCCCCCCCGCACTCCGCGCACGTCTGGCTCGACATGTACTGGTCGAGCTGGGACCGCACGTGCTCGGAACCGGTCTCGCGGTAGCGCCGTTCGATGTTTGCCACCACCCCCTCCCAGTAGTCCTCGTAGTGCCCCCGCATCTTCCCGGCGTTGTACGGGAAGCGGAGCTTCATGCGGCCCGATCCATGCAGGACTCCGTCGCGCGCCTCCACCGGAAGGTCCCGCCAGGGCGCGCGCGGGTCGAACTCGTACGCCTTCGCCAGACCCGGGATCACCGAACCCCTCAGGTGCCCCCCGGGCTCGCCCCAGGGGAGGATCGCGCCCTCCAGGATCGACAGCGACGGACTCCCCACGACGAGCGCCCCGTTCACCTCCTTGGTCGTGCCGAGGCCGCCGCACTCCGCGCAGGCCCCGTGGGGCGAGTTGAAGGAGAAGACCCTGGGCTCGAGTTCGGGGAAGCTGGCGCCGCAGTCGGCGCAGGCGTAGTGCTCGCTGAAGAGGTGGGAGATGTCGCGTCCGTCCCGCCGCTCCAGGATCTGCACCACCCCGTCGGCGGCGCGGAGTGCCGTCTCGACAGAGTCGGAGAGCCGCACGCGGTCCTCCTCGCGCACCACCAGCCGGTCCACGATGATCCCGATGTCGTGGTTCTCGTAGCGGCTCAGGCGGGGAACGGTGCGCAGGTCGTAGACCCTGCCGTCGACCAGGGCGCGCACGAATCCGTCCCGGCGGGCGCGCTCGAAGACGTCCCGAAACTCCCCCTTGCGGCCGCGCACCAACGGGGCCAGCACCTGGATGCGGGTCCCTTCCTCCATGGTCAGCAGCTGCTCGACGATCTGCGTGGCGGGCTGGCGCTGGATGGGAAGGTCGCAGCGCGGACAGTACGGCGTCCCGGCGCGGGCGTAGAGCAGGCGCAGGTAGTCGTAGATCTCGGTCACGGTGCCCACCGTCGAGCGGGGGTTCCGCGACACCGACTTCTGTTCGATCGAGATGGCCGGCGACAGTCCCTCGATGGCGTCCACGTCGGGCTTCTCCATCATGCCCAGGAACTGCCGCGCGTAGGCGGAGAGCGACTCGATGTAGCGGCGCTGGCCCTCGGCGTAGATCGTGTCGAAGGCCAGCGAGGACTTCCCCGACCCTGAGAGCCCGGTCACCACCACGAGGCGCTCCCTGGGGATCTCCAGCGAGATGTCCCTCAGGTTGTGCTCGCGTGCTCCACGAATGACAAGGGCGTCGGGACGCAAGGGGTCAGTACCCCCACTCGCGGAAGATCTGCACCCCCCAGATGCGCGCCAGCTCGAGCGACAGGTCGCCCAGTCCCCGGTACCCCTGCCGTGTGCACCGGCCCTCCACGAACCCTTCCAGCGTCACGTCCTTAGGCATCTCCACCTCGACCCGCATGCCGCCGCTGCCCACCGGGAGGGTGGGATCGGCGCAGAAGCGGCGCTGGTAGACGCCGGTGAGGAAGACGTTCTCGTGAACATACCACCCCAGCTCCAGCTGCAGCGACGACACCCCGAAGGCCGCGTTGGCCTGGCTCTGGTCGGCCTGCGACACCAACAGGTGGTCGACCCCCAGCTCCTGGGCAAGCAGGTAGCCGAGCTGGTTCACGAACTGACCCAGGAGCAGGTCCCGTCCCGCTCCGACCAAAGCCGCCCCGCCATCTCCGATGAGCGCCGAAGTGGGGCGGCCGAAGAGAATGTAGCCGTACAGGTCCGCCTCCGAGATCGCGTACTCCGCGTCGCTGGAGAGCGAGAGGTGGGGGGTCAGCAGCGTACCGGAGATGTCGGCGGTGATGACCAGCGGCTCGCCCTCGCGCGTGCGCAGGGGGATGTCGGCTGTGACCTCGATGCCGGGATTGAAGCCGGGCGTGCCCACGAAACGAAGGGACCCTTCGGTCATGCGGAAGACCCGCTTGCCCAACTTGTAAGTGCCCTGCACAACCTCGATGCGCCCCTCCAGGATCAGTCGCCTTCCCCGGCGGTCGAAGGTGACCAACAGGTCCCCGGCGGTCTCCACATCCATCGCACGCGACCGGAGCCAGTTGCCGCGGCCCACATTCATGTCGATGAAGACGCCCAGGTTCTGGAGGAAGGGGTTGCGGGCGCGCAACGCCGACTCCTCCTCGGGGTCGTCCGACCCGATCCGGGTGGCCGCGCTGAAGAGCGCCGGGTCGTAGAAGTCGACCCTCTCGGCGGAGCGCTGGAACTCCTCGAGGAAGACCGCGCCGTCGTTCACCTCCACCCGCCCCTCGATCAAGGGGGAGTTGAACGAGCCCGTCAGCGTGATCGAGTCGCCGGTGAGCGCCACCTTCATGTCGCCGCGGTCCACCACCTCGAATTCGTGCGGCCAGAAGGCCAGGTCGAGCGGCAGGTCGTCGGGCCGGCCGGCGTCCACGGTGCCGCTCATGCGGATCGTCCCCTCTCCCGACCTTCCGCTCCCCTTCACGGCAACGATTCCATCGGAGCTCACCCGGGCATCGACATCCACGGACGTGAGCCGGATCCCGAGGGCCTCGATCTTCCCGGTGCCGTCCTCCAGGCGCAGGTTCCCGTCGCGCTCGGGACTCGTTCGCGTTCCGGCGATTGTCACGACCCCGGAGACGGTACCGCCGACCTCGTCGAGATCGGCCAGGGCGGGCAGGACCATGGCGGCCGGGAAGGCATCGGCCACGATCTCGATGCGCCGCGGTTCGTCGGGGATCCGGTTCTCCACCGTCTTGAGACGGAGATCCATCGGGACCCTGCCGTCGAAGCGCAGCGAGCGCCGGTCGTCGGACCAGGTCTCGACCTGACTGGCCAGGACGCCGTCGGCGTAGTCACCGGTGGCGACCACGCTGTCGAACTGGAACCTCGGGTTCACGGCCCCGTCCACACGCAGCGACCCCCGCCACTCCGGGTTCGCGGATGTCCCGGCCGCCGACACCACCCCTGACGCCATGCCCGTCAACGGATCGTCCAGCTGCAGCACTCTCGCCACCACGTCGAGGTCCAGGCCGGTCACACGAAGTTCGAAGTCGGACTCGCCTGCGCGGCGGACCAGGCGACCGTCGGCGCGCAGGCGCAACCCCGGGGCACCGGGCCGAATGAGGCCGAAGTCGTTGACGACGACCGAATCGGGACTCCACTCGATGCTGGCGGGCCCCCGCAGGCTCCAGCGCCGTTCCGGGAAAACGAAAGTCAGCCTGTCGAGGTCGATCCTGCCCCCACTGTCGTGCAGGCTCACCACGGCCTGGGCCTCGTACGTTTCGCTCGGCGACCTTCTCATCAACGCATGGAACCTGCCCCCCCGACCCGGCCTGAAACGACCGTCGAGGTGCCCGGAACTGAACTCCCGGCCTTCGACGACCACCGAATCGGCGGTGACCTCCCCCTCCAGCGCGAGCGTCCGCGGGGAAGCGGCGGCAGGGTCGGCACGCACCAGGCTCAGGCCGGTCGACGCGAGGCCGACGTTCGCCGCACCGGCGGAGCTGCGGCCGTACTCCAGGTCCCCCAAGGCAGCGTCCACCTCCGCCCGGAGGTCGTGAAGGCCGCCCTCCAGGCGGATCTTGCCGTCGACCGTGCCGTCGAAGCGGATCTCCTCCGCGGTCGGGAAGGTGTCCGGATCGGCCCCGGCGAACTCGAGGCGCTCCTGCTCGACGATCGGCAGTTCGTCCCACGCAACCGGGTTTCCGCTCATGAACAGGGGACGGAGCGCCCCGATGGACGGCGACGACATCGACAGGTTGACTCCGCTCCCGGTCGCTCCGGGGACCATGCCCAGGGTGCCGCCGCTCCCCTCCACCACGATCCCGCCCGCCTGCGTGTAGAGGCTCGTAAGGTGCAGCAGCCCGCCGTCGTCCACCCATACGCTCACCGCCGCCGTATCCACGCGGAGCGGACCGATATTGGAGGCCCCGGCCGAAAAGGCCAGGGCGCCGCGCACCGACTCGAGGTCCAGGCCTCGTCCGCTCAGGTGTCCGCGCCCCGACACGACCGTGGAATCCGGCAGCCCGCTGAACAGCTCCGAGAGGTGGAAATCCCGGACCGAAGCGGTGACCTGATACCCGTCCGCCAGGTCGCGTCCGTTGATCCGGCCTTTCGCCGACAGTGGTCCCGCGGGCGTCTCAAGCTCGGCCGCGAAGCCGAGTTGGTCGAGGGAGCCGTGCAACTTCACCGAACCGCTGACCACGCCCGTGAGCGGAAAGTCGGGCCAACGCCGGCGGATTGTCGACATCGACACCTGGGCCAAGGTGGCGTCGACTTCGATCACCGAGATTGTCGTATCGCCGTACACGGTCCCCACCACCATCACGCTGTTGCCGGGTCCGGTGCCCAGAGAGTGATTCGCCACGATCCGCACGGCCATGCCGGTGCCCAGATCTCCATCGGCCCGAAGGACGAGATCGCCTCGCCCTCCCCAGGTCACGCCGGGGGCGAAAAACTCCAGCAGGGCGTAGTCGAGATCGGCGACCGCGATCTCCATCCCCGCGAAGGAACGGACCCCGAGCACCGTCCCCCCTCCGGTTGCATGGGCCCGCCGCTCCAGCGTGGCGCCGTCGTACAGAAAGAGGCCGCCCGACACCTGCAGCCGTCCCGGCACGCCGTCGAAGCTGACGACGCCCGAGACGGCTCCGGCGAAGGGCGGTGTGTCCGGCAGCCATCGCTCGATCTCCGCCGTGGCCAGCATTCGCGGCGCGACACGGAGACCGCGAAATCGCACGCGGTCGGCGATGGACACGCCGCCGGAGACGAAGAAGCTCCCGGAGTTGCCTCCGACTTCCCCCTCGGACACGTCAATGTGCACGTCGTCACCCGCCAGGGCGATGTGCACGCCGCCGCGCGCTACGCCGTGGTCGAGTCGCTCGTCCAGCCAGGCCAGGTCCGCGAGCGACAGCCGGCTGAAGTCGAGGTCGAAGACGGTGAGACGCGGGTCGGTGCTCATGTCGATCCGCATGCCGCCGCTCCCCTCGGATCCGGGCAGGCGAAAGCGCTCCGCGCGCACCACGATGCCGTCCGCTCCCACCTCCACCTCGCCCCGCAGGCCGGACAGTTCCAGCCGCCCCCCCGTGCCGATCGGATACGACAGCGCCAGGTCGTCCATATCGGCCGCAAGAGTGACGTCGCGGTCCGGTCCGATATCGACCAGGGCGAAGTCGGCTTCGATACCCCGCACCCTCTCCTCCGCGCCGTTCGCGTCGCGCATGATCACGGTGCCGTCGTGAACCCTGGCTCCACGGATGCGGAACAGGGGAGAAGCGGCGTTGTCCGGCGGGGGGGGCGTGGGACTCACTTCCGTTTCCTTCCCGGCGAGGAGCCCCGAGAGCGAGACCGCCTCGCCGGGCTCGGGCTCCAGGTGGACCACCAGGGACCAGATGCGCAGATCGGCGATCGCCGGGGGCCCTCCGAAGAGCTCCGCGATCGAGTAGCGGGCCCGCACCGAGTCGGCGACCAGGACGGAACGGCCCATGCTGTCGCCGATTTCGACGTCGTAGAGGGTGGCGCCGGCCAGGAGGCCGCCCGGGCCCATCGAGCCCACCCGGAGCGTTCCCTTGAGAGCGGGACGCAGGCGCTCCAGCGCGCGCTCCAGGGCGAACTCGCGTCCCGCCGTCGTGTGACTGATCACCACCGCGGCCGCGACCCCCGCCGCAACGAGCGTGCTCGCCGCTACGACGACTGCCTTGACCAGGGTGGGGAACCACCGTCGCTGCCGTCCGGAGCGCCGCGCGGGTGCGGAAGTGACCATCGGCGTGCCGCTCATCGTTCAGAACGCCTGTCCGATGGAGAAGTGGAGCTGAAAACGCCGGAGCGAGAAGCCGTCTCGGTCACCGAAGAGGACCCTTGGACCCAGGAGGGCGAGATCCTCGGAGACGACCCAGTCGATCAGCTCGCCGGGTCCCTGGCCGCCGCCGATGTCGATCCGGTCCGAATCGGCGTCCTCGCCGGGCACGAAGGGGCGGATCTGGGAAGTCACGACCGGCAGGGGCTCCCGGCCCCTGAACGAGTAGGCGACATCGAGCCGGATGGGCCCGAACAGTGTGTTGTAGCGGAGGCCGACCCCGGGCGTCACCTCCAGGTTGTCGAATTCGATCCGTTCGGGCCACACCTGGCCGACATCGACGAAGGCCGCTCCCCCCCACAGTCCCCCGGCGAGCCGGAAGCGGAGTTCGGCGCTCGCCTCGAAGGTCGCCAGACCACCCACGGGCCGCACCTGGTAGGCATCGGACCCGGCCAGCGGCGCGCCGTCGCAGGTGAGATCGCGGACCGCGGCCGGAAGGCAGGTGGGCTCCCGCCCGGGACCGCGGCGCTCGAGCAGCTCCTCGACCGCGATCGACAGGCTGCGCGGGCCCAGGGTACTCTGCGCGAAGCCGCGCACGCCGTTCGCGCCGCCTGCGTAGAAGCGCTTCTCCGAGGGCACGATCTCCGAAGCTCCACCCTCCGCCATCGAGAGTTCCCCCACGAAACCTCCGGGACTGATACTGCCCGCCCGGATGCGCAACGCCAGCACCGCGTGGCGGTCTACCTCCCTGTACAGGCTGGCGTCGGCGAGGGTGCGCACATACGAATAGTCCGATCCCGTGACCACGTCCGCCCACTCCAGGTCCACGAGAGCGCGAAACCCACCCGTGGGATTGAAGAGTTCGTCGGTCACGTCCCGGTTGATGGACAGGGCCGCCGGCGCGAGCCACCTGGTGCCCGAGAGGACCTCGATGTCGTCCGGCGTACACGCGAGGAAGGTGGCGCACAGGGTGACCTCGGCGGCGTCCAGCCGGTTGCGCTGCGGGCGGAACCTCAGGTTGGTGAACGAGTTGCCGCCGAGGGCGCGGCTCAGGCCCAGCTCCAACCCGCGGGCGTCGCGCACGAAGATGTTCTTGAGCGAATGGCGCTCCGCGAAGAGACCGACCGAAAGGCTCGTGTGGCGCGACACGAACGAGGGCTGGTTGAAGTCCACCCGGGCGAGCCAGTTCGTACGGCCGTAGTCGCCCGTGCCCGCCTGCGCGCACACGGGAGTGGCCTGGAGCGAGGAGGCCAGCAGGTTGGACACCCGCGCCTGCGCCCGGAGGATGCGCCCGCCGCCGAAGAAGCTCCGGCTCGTCCAGCGCCCCCAGGAGTTCAGGCACTCGGCGCTGTTGAATCCTCCGCCGGCTCCCACCAGGTGCGGATCCCCCTCCTCCACCTCGACGGCGATCGGCATGATGGAATCCGATGCCGTCCGGGTGGTGTCCCGCGCCACCACCGCCCGCGCCACGATGTCCAGCTCGTACAGGTTGCGCTGCGCCTCGCGAATCAGGCGCTCGCTGTAGAGCTGGCCCTCCCGGAAGGGCAGGCGGTCCAGGACCACTCCACCGTCGAGCACTTCATTGCCGATCACCTCGACCGGCCCGAAGACGGTGCGGGGTCCGAGCTCCACGCGGTAGCTCACCGAGGCCGTGTCGCTGTCCGCGGCCCGGCGGAAACCGTCGAAGACCTCGGCCCACGCGTATCCCGCGTTGCGCAACCGAAGCGTGAGGGTGTCGGTGGTCTCCAGCAGGAGGAGCGGGCTGAGCCGGTCACCGACCGCGAGCGGAAGGGCTTCGTCCAGTCTCAACTCCGCCGGCGCGGAGTCCCCCGTCAGCGCGATATCGCCCACCCAGTAGGGGGCGCCTTCGCCGATCCTGAAGGTCACGGCCACGGTTCCATCGGACCGGGACACGACTTCCGGTTCGACATCCACGGCCCGAAAGCCATGTGCCCGGTAGAGAATCCGCAGGTTTTCCGCGTCGGAGTCCAGGATGCGCGGGCTCAGGTCGACGCGGTTCCGGCCCCAGTCGATCCCGAGGGCGCAGGTTACCGCCAACAGGGGGGGACAGCTCGACGGGCGCGTGAGGACTGCACGCCGCAACTCGGCGTCGGAGAGGGCCCGGTTGCCCGCGAAGTCGATGGAGACGACTTCCTGGCGCACGGCCTGCCCCGACAGGCCGCCCGTCGTGAGAAGCACGCACAGGTGCACCGCCAGCGCGGCGGCCGGGGCCGCCGGTCTCTCGTTCATGTACCCGAAGTACGCCGTCATCACCGCCAGAAAGCCCGTTGCTCCACCGATCCCCGCCAGGGAACCGCTACCGGGACGCCCCGGGGTATCGGCGCATCTCCGCCGGCAGAAAGTCCCCGGCGTCCCGCGAATAAAGATACACCGTGACCTCGATCCCCGATTCCCCGGCGCGGATCAGGTTGAAGGAGTTCCGTCCCCGCTCCCTCCCCCGGCCCCGGCTCGACGTGGCGGTCCCGGCGAGGAGGATGGGCACGCCGGCTTCCGCGCCCGGCGGTCCCGCGGCGGTGCTCACGGTCAGGTGGGTCCGGTGGACGTGCCCGGAGAGCACCATGTCCACCTTCCAGCGAGGCAGCAGTTGCAGCACGTGCCGGGCATCCGGCAGCGGCCGGCCGTACACGCCGTCGGCGGGATCGATGAGATTGTGGTGGACGACCAGGACGCGCAGGGCTCCGGCGGGCGCCGCGGCGAACCATCTGTGCGCGAAGTCGAGTTGGGGGGAGCGGAGGCGCCCGTTGACGATGGCGCGGCGAGGGGCGCAGGAGTTGAGGACCACGAAGCGGGCGGCGGCGCGGCCCCCCTCGCCCCCCTCCACGTCGACGACCGAGTCCAGTGCGGGCTCGATATGGGCCAGGTAGTTGCGGAAGGGGGCCAGCAGCCGCTCGCCGACGCGGTAGAGCGGGACATCGTGGTTTCCGGTCGTGACGATCACCGGGTGCGGCTTCAGCGAGTCCAGGAACGCCCGCGCGGCCCGGTATTCCGCCGCCCTGGCCCGCTGGGTGAGGTCGCCCGAGACCACCACCGCGCCCGGTCGCTGGCGGTGCACGAAGCGCACCAGAGCCTCTGCGAGTTCGGGGAGGTGGGGCTTGCCGAAGTGGACGTCCGAAGCGTGCAGGATCGTCACCGGGCGGCGCTTCTGCCGGCCCGGGGTCGTCCCTTCGCCAGGCGAAGCTTCGTCATCCATGCCACGCCGACCCCGACCAGGATCACCGAAATCACCTGGGCCAGCGTGAGCGAGCCGAAGAAGCGGTCGTCCTTGGCCCGGAAGAACTCCACGAAGAAGCGCTCGGCGCTGGCCAGCGCCAGCCACATCGCGAACAGCCATCCGGGCCGGTGGCGGTGTCGGCGCAGCGACCAGAGCACGAAGAAGATGACGGTGGAGATCGCCGTCTCGTACAGCTGCGTGGGGTGCACGGGAAGCACCTCGCCGTACTTCTCCACCATCGCCGGATCGATCATGACCCCGAACTGGCCGGCGAGGTTGGTCGCCGTGGTGGGCGGTTGGCCGTCCGGGAAGGCGATCCCCACCCACGAGTCCGTGGGGCGGCCGTAGTCGTCGCCGACGAGGAAGCACCCGATGCGTCCCACCGCGTAGGCGAGGGCCAGCGCCGGCGCCGCGCCGTCCACCGTCTTGCCCATGGGCAGCCCGGTCGTGTGGATGCGCCGCAGCACCAGGGCGCCGGCCAGGAGGAAGCCGCCGTACCACACCATCCCGCCCCGCGAGAGGATCATCCCGAGCGGATCGGCCTCCAGGCGGGGATAGTTGAGGAGCACGTAGTAGACCCTGGCGCCCACGATCCCGCCGATCACCGCCCAGAAGAGCAGGTCCCACGCCCTGTCGGCGTCATGACCCTGGCGCACCATCTCGCACTTGAGGACGTAGCCCGCCGTGAGGAACGCCGCGAGCATCATCACTCCGAAGGTGGTGATTTCGGCGCCTCCGACGATGGGAAGCCAATCCGGAAGGTGGAAGAGAGTCGGGTACACGGCGGTCAGGCCTCCTCAGCCGGGGGATGTGATGACGGGGGGTGGGGCGGGTGAATCGTCGCACACACCGGGGCTCCAGGGAAGCACCCCCGGTAGGGGCGCGCTCGCGACGGCTCCGGCGAGCCCGCCATGGTCGCCGGTCCGAAGACGGAATTGCCCCGCCCGGGCGATCATGGCGCCGTTGTCCATCGAGAGCCGCGGCGACCCGGCGAATAGGCGCCCGTCCGGCGAGATCCCGTCGCGGATGCGAGCCTTCAGAGCGCGGTTGGCTGCGACCCCGCCACCCACCAGCACCCGGTCGCACCCGGTGGCGGCCACGGCGGCAAGGGTCTTGCGCGCGAGGACATCGACCACGGCCTCCTGGAACGAGGCGGCCAAGTGGGCGCGCTCGGAGGCAAGGCGGGTTCGGAGCGGGTCGGCTTCTCCCTCCATCCCGGCGCTGCCGTCCGGCTTCCCATCGGGCCGGCCTCCGGCCTCCAGCGCGGCCACCGTGCGGGCGACCGCCGTCTTGAGCCCCGAGAACGAGAAGTCGAAGGTCCCCGGCGCCGGGTCGCGGACTTCGAGGGAGCGCCTTCGCCCGCGTTTCACGCGCCCGCCTCCCTTTCCGAGGAGCGGACGGGGAAACCGGTACCGCGCCGGGTCTCCCGATGCGGCGGCCGCCTCGATCGCGGGCCCACCGGGATAGGTCAGTCCCAGAATCCTCGCCACCTTGTCGAATGCCTCGCCCGCGGCATCGTCGCGGGTCTCGCCCAGGAGGTGGTAGCGCCCCCATTCCGGGACCCAGAGCAGCAGCGTGTGTCCCCCCGACACGAGCAGCCCCACAAAGGGGGGCACCGCATCCGGGTCCTCCAGCACGGGGCCGAAGAGGTGGCCCTCCATGTGGTGCACCGGGACCAGCGGGACGCCGAGTGCGAAGGCTGCCGCCCGGGCCCAGGTCACGCCCACGAGCAGCGCCCCGATCAGCCCCGGACCCGCCGCCACGGCGATGGCGTCCAGGTCGCGCCGCCGGATCCCGGCCTCCCGCAGGGCCGCCGCAACGACGGGTTCGATGCGCCTGAGGTGGTCGCGGGCGGCCAGTTCGGGGATCACGCCCCCGTAGACCCGGTGCACGTCCTGGGAGTGGATCACCAGGCCCAGGATCGAGCCCTGCCCGTCGAGGACCGCCGCCGAGGTCTCGTCGCAGGTGGTTTCGATGCCGAGGATCGGTCCGGTCACGGGACTCCGGCTCCGCGGATCGTCACCGAGTCCACCTCCAGCGTCCCCTCCACGCGCGCCGGAAGCCCGCTCAGCACAATCGCCGCCAGCACCTCGCCGTCCCGCGCCACCGCCGCCCGAACGGCCGCCAGGTCCAGGGCCACACGCACCCGGATGCCCGTCGTGTCCGCCTGGTCCAGGACTTCCTCCGCCCCGTGCAACGTGACCTCGACCCCCGCGGGATCCAGCTCCAGGGCCGCGCCCGCGCCCGGAAACTCCACCGGCACCGGCGCCAGCACCCGGCTGTGCCTGGCGGCGACCTCGACGGTGAGCGTGGCCATCGTCGGGCTGATGACGAGTCCGTCGAGACCGGTCGTGTCGAGCGGGGTCTCGAACCTCCCCGGGCCTGTGAGGCGGCTCAGGTCGAAGGGCTCCAGGAAGACCGTCTCCAGGGCATTCACCTTCGACGCCGGACCCCGCACCCGGGTGAAGAGCAGGTTGGCGCGCGGCTCCGTCACCAGCGCCAGCGAGTCGGGAACCTCACCCGTCAAGCGCACCGAAACCGGGATCTCCTCCTCCTGGTTGCGCTCGAAGAGGAGGCGGACCGTGCTCGGCTGGAAGTTCTCGATATTGACGCTGCTCCGGTCGATGTTGGTCACCCAGTCCTGGATCAGCGTCAGCACCGTATCCGGGTTCACCACGGTATCCACCCGGAGGACGATGGCGGGACGGGACATCGCCACCCGGAGGATGTCGCCCACCGGCCCGGTCACGCTCATCCGCACCGCGGCGGGAGAAGGCGGCTGCCGCAGAAACCAGTCCCGGTGCACCTGTTCCACCCGCACCTCGACGCCGGGCATGTTCAGACGGTCGATCCGGTCGTCCGTGAGGCGCATCGTCACCCACAGCAGCACCGCCAGCGCAAGCGCGGTGAGCTTGAGGCGCCAGTTGCGCACGAGGATGCCGGGGAAGGACATTGCCTATTCGCCCTCAACCAGGCGCCGAACCAGGTCGACGTTGGTTTGCGAGTCCCATTCCGTCGGGCCGGCCACTTTCTTGTAGATGATCCCGTCGCGGCCGATGACGAAGGACTCCGGGACGCCCGAAGTGCGATACGTTCGCTGGATCTCCCCGGTGGGGTCGAGAAGGACGGGGAAGGTGAGCCCCAGTTCGCGCGCGAAGGCGATGGGGTCGCCGCCGGGTTTGCCCCGGGCGTCCGCGCTCCTGGGAGGCGCATCGACGCTGATCGCGGCGATCTCGAAGTCGTCGCGGGAGAACCGGTCGTAGAGGCGCTGCATGGACGGCATTTCCTCCCGGCAGGGGGCGCACCAGGTGGCCCACACGTTCACCAGGACGACCCGTCCGTCGTAGCTGTCCAGGGTGACGGGCTCACCTGCGGCGTCCGTGACCGCGAATTGCGGGGCCGGGTAGCCGGCGACGACGGGCCGGACCCGCTGCCGGGGAAGCCAGACCGCCGCCAGGACCACGGCCCCGGCCAGCGCCGCAACGGTGTAGACCCTGGCCGCGCCACGCACTTTCGGCGCTCGGACGGCGTCCCCTGCCGGTGTCGCCCGGGGGCGGCTCCTGCCGGTTCCTCCCGTTCCTCCCGGCGGCGACATCGTTCCCTCAATTCCCGCCGGGAGGAACGGGAGGAACCGGCAGGAGCCGCCCCCGGGCGACACCGGCAGGGGACGCCGTCCGAGCGCCGAAAGTGCGTGGCGCGGCCAGGG
>CAZTOF010000631.1:0-11085 GCA_964615515.1 uncultured Gemmatimonadaceae bacterium | reverse complement strand
ATCCCGAGCGCCACGCGCAGCCGCGCCTCGACCTCTTCGGCCACGTCGCGGTTTTCCTGGAGGAAGGTCCGCACATTCTCCTTCCCCTGTCCCAGGCGCAGGTCGCCGTAGGAGAACCACGACCCGGACTTCTCCACGATGCCCCGTTCCACGCCCACGTCGATGAGCAGGCCCGTGTGGCTGATCCCCCGCCCGTAGAGGATGTCGAACTCGGCCTGCTTGAAGGGGGGCGCGCACTTGTTCTTGACCACCTTGACGCGGGTCCGGTTGCCGATGACCTCGGGCCCATCCTTGAGCGCCCCGATGCGGCGGATGTCCATGCGCAGCGAGGCGTAGAACTTGAGGGCGCGGCCCCCGGAGGTCGTCTCGGGGCTGCCGAACATGACGCCGATCTTCTCCCGGATCTGGTTGGTGAAGATGACGGCCGTGTTGGAGCGGCTCACCGCGCCGGTGAGCTTCCTGAGCGCCTGGCTCATCAGACGCGCCTGCAGGCCAACGTGCGAGTCGCCCATCTCGCCCTCGATCTCCGCCCTGGGAACCAGCGCCGCGACCGAGTCGACCACGATCACGTCCACCGCGTTGCTGCGAATCAGCACCTCGGCGATCTCCAGCGCCTGTTCGCCGGTGTCGGGCTGCGAGACCAGGAGGTTGTCCACGTCGATCCCCAGCTTGCGCGCGTACTGGATGTCGAGCGCGTGCTCCGCGTCGATGAAGGCGGCGATCCCCCCCTCGCGCTGCGCGTTGGCGATGACGTGGAGGCACAGCGTCGTCTTCCCCGAGGACTCGGGACCGTAGATCTCGCTGATCCGGCCCCTGGGCACCCCGCCGATCCCGATCACCGCGTCGAGGTTGATCGCGCCGGTGGAGATGGCGTCGACCTGGAGGCTGGCGCCGTCGGCGCCCATGCGCATGATGGCTCCCCTTCCATACGAGCGCTCGATCTGGGTCAGGGCGGTGTTGAGCGCCTTTTCGCGCTGCTGCTTCTCCCTGCCGCCTGTGCCGGGCCTCTGTTTCGTGGACGTTGGCTGTCTGGGCATCGATGGAACCTCTTCCTCGTGAGGGGGGAGTGTCTGTGCGGTCCCGCAGCCGCGCCGGGAAGGACTCCCGGGGCAACCCGCGGCACCAATACCGAAGATAACGCGAAACCTCTCCGGGTCAAGTTCGACGGAGGCGTGGTCCGTGCAGTCCCTCACCGCGCCCCGCCCCGGAACCCCGGAACCGTTTCCGATGCGGGCAAGGTACCTTCTATTGATGGGCGCATACATGTGCAAACCGGCCAACCTTCATGAAGACCTTCGATAGAACCCCAATGGGCAACTCCTCATCACGGATACACGAATACGACCTCGTCGCGATCGGCGGCGGCACGGGCGGTCTGGTGGCGGCCGCCGGGGCGGCCTACCTCGGCATGAACCCGGCGATCGTCGAGAAAGGCGCACTGGGCGGCGACTGCCTCTGGACCGGCTGCGTCCCCTCGAAGGCGCTCATCGCCTCGGCCCGGCTGGCCCGGCGGATGAACCGCGCCAACGGCCTGGGCCTCACCCCCAACGGCGAGCGCCACGATTTCCGCGCCGTCATGGAACGGATGCGTGCCGCGCGCGCCACCGTGGCGCACCACGACGACCCGGAGCGCTTTCGCGAGATGGGGGTCGGCGTCCACTTCGGCGCCGCGCGCTTCCTCGGCCCCGACACGGTCGAGGTGGAGGGCGAGGGGACCCTGCGCGCCAGGCGTTTCGTCATCGCCACGGGCGCCGTGCCCCTCGTCCCCCCCATCCGCGGCCTTGCGGACGCCGACTACTGGACCTACGAGACCGTCTTCGACGAGAACGAGCTCCCCGGTTCGATCGCGATTCTGGGCGGCGGCCCCATCGGGGTCGAGTTCGCGCAGGTCTTCGCGCGGCTGGGGTCGAAGGTCACGATCCTCGAGATGATGGAGTCGATCCTGGTCCGCGAGGATCCGGACGTGGCCGCCTTCATGCACAGGCTCCTCGAGGCGGAGGGGATCGAGATACGCACCGGAGCGGCCGTAAGTGCCGTTCGCACGGAGAATGGCCGCACGGTGGTCGAGACGGACGACGGGGGCCGCATCACCGTGGAGCGGGTGTTCGTCGCGACCGGACGGCGTCCCTGCACCGAAGGACTCGACCTGGAAGCCGCCGGGATCCGCACCGAGCGGGGCGCGGTCGTGGTGGACCCCCACCTGCGCACCACCTCGAAGTCGGCGTGGGGGGTGGGCGACGTGACCGGGGCGCTCCAGTTCACCCATGTCGCCGAACAGATGGCCAAGGTCGCGCTCCGCAATTCGGTCCTCCCGGTGAAGACGAAGATCCGCTACGACAGCGTCCCCTGGGTGACCTTCACCGACCCGGAAGTCGCGCACGTCGGCATGTCGGAGGCCGAGGCGGAGGCGGCCGGGGGGACCACGTACAGGTACGAGATGGACGATTTGGACCGCGCCATCGTGGACGGTTCGGCGGTGGGGTTCGTGAAGATCTCGGCCGACCGCAAGGGCAGGGTGATCGGCGCAACCATCGTGGCCCGCGGCGCCGGTGACCTGCTCATGCCCCTCGTCCTCGCCAAGACGCACGGCCTGAGCCTGAGCCGGGTCAACGGCGCCATCTACCCCTACCCCACCATGGTCGAGGGGGTGAAGCGCGCCTCGGGCGAGTACATGCGCTCGCGCCTCGACACGGCCTCGGGGAGAATCCTCAAGCGAGTCATCCAATGGCTGAAGTAAACGCGTCGCGAACCGGACCCCTGCTGAAGCTCGGAGCGCTGGCGCTCCTCCTGATCGCCGGCTACCTCGTCGTCCGGGCGACGCCCGCGGGCGACTACCTGAGCCGCGAAGGCATCGGCGAAGCGATCGCCTGGTTGCGCGGGAACCCCTGGGCCCCGGTGATCTTCGTGGCCATCTACGCCACCGCGACCGCACTGGCGGTGCCCGGCGCCATCCTGACACTGGCGGGGGGCGCCGTCTTCGGCTTCTGGTGGGGCACGCTCTACAACTCCATCGCCGCCAACATCGGCGCCAACGCGGCATTCGTCATCGCCCGGTCGCTGGGCAGGGACGCGGTCAGGCGCCTCATCGGAAAGGACTCCAAGGTGCTGAACAAGCTCGACGGCATCGTCGCACGCCACGGATTCAGGGGACTGCTCACCCTGCGGCTGATCCCTCTGGTCCCCTTCAACGCGCTGAACTTCGGGGCGGGGCTGATGCCCCTGAAGTGGCGCACCTACGCGATCGCCACCCTGGTGGGCATCCTGCCCGGCACGGCGATCTACACCTTCTTCGCCGACGCGCTCCTGCAGGGCTCCCAGGAGGCTTCCCGGGACGCCTTCGTACGGCTGCTCGTGGCCGGCGCGCTCCTGGTCCTCCTGAGCTTCCTGCCCACGATTCTGAAACGCCTGAACGTGAGGCTGCCCGGGATGTCAAGTGTAGTTGTCATTTTGTCAACCGCGGTTGTCTCCATGGGAGGGCTCGCCGGGTCCGGGGTGGGGTCGGCCGCTTCGGCGCAACAGCTCCCGGACCACACGGAGTTCACCGAGGTGCTGGCCGCGGTGGTGACGGAGCCGCGGGTGGACTATGCCAGGCTGGCCGGGGACGACTCCGGGCTCAGGAGCTACCTGGCCCGACTTGCGGCAACCGATCCCGAGGCCGTGGCGAACGCGTCGCACGACGACCGGCTCGCCTTCTGGATCAACGCCTACAACGCCTGCATGCTGAAGCGCGTGATCGACAACTACCCGATCAGGAAGGCGGGCGGACTGCAGCGCATCAGGAACGCGGCAGCGGGACGGCCCGACAACTCGGTATGGCAGATCAGGAACGTCTTCACCGGGGACCACTGCGACGTGGCGGGCCGGGAACGGTCGCAGGACGAGATCGAGCACGAGATCATCCGGCCGATGGGCGACCCGCGCATCCACGTGGCCGTCAACTGCGCGGCGGTGAGTTGTCCTCCGCTGGTCGCCCGGGCCTATCTGGGAGAGACCCTTGACGAGCAGCTGGACGAGAGGGTGCGCTCGTTCATGGGCGATCCCGCCCACTTCGATGTCACGACCGAGGGCGACAGGAGGACCGTGCACGTGAACAAGGTGCTCGACTGGTTCAAGGAGGACTTCGGGGACCACGAGGGGATCCGTGAATTCCTGGCGGAGTACGTGGACGGACTCCACCGCGAGGCGCTCCGGGATCCCGGGACGAAGCTGGAGTTCCTCCACTACGACTGGACGCTGAACGACGTGGAGCGGTAGGGGCCGTGGCGATCCGGCGGCCACGGTCCGCTAACAGTCCGTGGACTCGCGAAACGGTAGAGCGGAGCGACCAGCCCGGATGCATCGCCGTTCGAATGCCGGGTGGATTTTGTCCACGGGCTAGGGGCAACGGCGGAGTTTCGCGGTCCGCAGACGGCTGATCGTGCTCGGTGATCCGCGCGGGGCCGGGTCCGAACTGGGAATCGTCGTCCCGACCCTCGACGAAGAGGAATACCTGCCATGCCTGCTGGGCGACCTGTCGCGGCTGGGGTTGGAGCACACGGTGCTGGTTGTGGACGGGGGCTCCCGGGACGGGACCCTGGCCGCGGCCAGGGCCGCCGGGGCCGGGGTGATCAGAAGCCGCCATGGGCGTGCGCGGCAGATGAACGCCGGGGCACGGTTCCTCGGGGCGCGGTGGCTCCTCTTTCTGCATGCGGACTCGCGGCTCGGGGACGAGGCTCTGAGGGCGATCGAGGTCCATGTGCGTGAAGACCGTCCGGAGGCAGGGTACTTCGGCCTGCGGTTTGGCCATCCCCACTTCCACTACCGCATCATCGAGGGCGGGCAGCGGGTACGCGAGCGCCTCCTGGGCCTCGTCTACGGCGACCAGGGGCTGCTGGTCCGGCGCGACCTCTTCTTCAGGGCGGGAGCCTACCCCGACGAGCCCATCATGGAGGACGTGATCCTGAACCGGCGGCTGCGGCGCACGGGGCGCTTGGCGCGTCTCCCGGCAACGATCTCCACCAGCCCCCGCCGCTACGAAGCGGAGGGCCGGTTGAGGGCGTGGCTGCGCAATGTGGGGCTGATGAGCCGGTTTCTGGCAGGGGCGAAGCCGGTGGATCTCGCGGCCAGGTATCCGGCCCGGAGGCCGGGCGGTCACGATGGCGAGGATGCCGGGCCAGGCGTCGAAGCCGACGGCGCAACCCTGCTCGTCTTCGCGAAGGCCCCCCGCCCCGGCGAGGTCAAGACGCGACTGGCTCGCAGCCTGGGACGCCGCGCGTCACCCGACCACGAGGCGGCCGCGGCGCTGTACCGGCGAATGGGCCGCCTTGTCGTCGACAACGTGGGGAAGGCGCCCGCCGCCCTGACCGTTTGCTACGATCCTCCCGGTTCCGAGGCGGAACTGCGGGAGTGGCTCGGGCCGGCTCCCCGGCAGTACTGGCCACAGGGCGAAGGGGACCTCGGCGAGCGCATGTCGCAAATGTTCGCTCGCGCCTTCCAAGGCGCGAAACGGGTCGTCGTGATCGGTACGGACACGCCGGCCGTCGGCGCGGGGACGATCTCACGCGCACTTGCCGCGCTGGACACGGCCGATGTCGTGCTGGGGCCTTCCCGTGACGGGGGGTACTACCTGATGGCACTTCGCGAACCCTGCCCCGCGCTCTTCCGCGGAATCGCGTGGAGCACGCAGACGGTCCTCGCGGAGACGGTGGACCGGGCCAGGACCCTGGAGCTGCAGGTCACCTTCCTCGAAGTGGCGACCGATGTCGATACGGCCGCCGACCTGACGGCGGACGTGGCGGACCGACTGGGCGTGGAGCCGGTTACCGCAATCCGCCCGCCGGAATCCCCCTGGTGATCGTCACGTTCGCGGTCTCCTCGCCGGGGAGCGGCTCTCCGTCCCAGTCCCGGATGATGGCCCGGAGCCTCCCCGTGATCCGGTCGGTCACCACGGCCATCCGCGGCTCGCCGTCGCGGGTCACCGTGTACTCTCCCTCCGGACCGGCGAGCACGATCCGGTCCAGGTTGTCGGCCCACTCGGGCTCGTAGGGTATGAAGAACACGAAGCTGCCTCCCCCGTACGCCAGCGGAGTCGGCGAGAACGACAGGGAGAACCTGGCCTCCCCGCCCGCTCCGAGTCCCTCGACGCGGTAGGGACCGTCCACCTCGGGAAGCACGACCGGCCCATCCAGAACGAACGCCGGTTCGAGCATCAGATGCCCGTCCCGCACCATACCCCACACCACGAGCATCTCACCCCGTCCCGGACCCCGGATAGCCGCCGCATCCGCGTCATGTTGGATCCCGCCGTCTCCGTCCAGCCGGTGGGTCAGCGCCCGCTTGTATTGGTAGTCGCTGATCCACATGTGTTCGAAACAATAGCTCATCACGTCCTTGTAGATCCCCGGATCCACCAGCCGTTGTGCGGCGACGTCGTATCCCCAGATCCCGATTGACCCGCCGCTGTACGGGTAGTTCGGGTCCGGGCCGCCGGCGCCGCCGCACGGGGCGTGGTACAGGCTCATGGTGTGTCCCACTTCGTGCGTGTAGACGTAGTCGATGCCCGACCCCACGCTCACCGGGTAACCGAGGTTGCCCAGTCCGCGAACGCCATAGCCCGGCACCCCCACGACCCCGTAGTAGTAGCCGCGCCTGCCTTCCTGCTCGTACAGCACTCCGATTTCGCCCAGCCACTGGCCCCAGGTGTTGAAGGGTCGCAGGTCGAGGCTGGTGGTGTAGGTCTCGCGGACCTCGACTTCCATTCCCCCCACCGGCAGGATCGTCCTGGACATGCGCATCTGCTCGCTGTCGGGGTTCACCCCGTCCGTCCAGTCGAAGACCGACGAGTCCGGCGCCGGGCGCGAGACGGTCGGGACCAGGACGATGCGGTAGAGGGGCGGCTCCACTACGGCGAGTCTCGTTGAGCCCTGGGGCGGATACCTCGTCAGGCTTGCCCCGGACAGCGGAGCCACGCAATCAGGATCGAGCTCCACGACCATGCGGACTTCCGGCTGGATGAGCGATCCGGGAACTTCGACGTTGACGGAATTCGCCAAGTCCGACTCGTCAAATGAAGTAGGAATCCCCGTTCTTGTCAGGCGCTGCTCCAACACCACGCTATCATCTCGAAGCAGGGTGACCCGAACATCAACTTCCAGATCGCCGGCCCCGTGCTGAACCAGGAATATCCGGAGGAGTGCCGGCCGGCCGGCGATGAGAGATGTCGGGTCGCGCACGCCCTGCACGACCTGGTTCAGATAGATCACGGGCGCTTCGATACGCGTCTGACCGGAAGTGATGCAGAAGCGTGCGTCGGCCTCCAGGCCGGCCAGGCTGGCCGTGAGGTCCAGCCAGCCACCGTTCTTCGCGTTCAGCATTCCGTCCGGACTCACTTCCGCCGCCGAACCGTCCGATGTCGTCCAGACCGGAGGCGCCCAGGAGGGAACCGACATGACCGCACCGTGCTGGTCCTTGACGACGATCTTCAGCTCATTCGGTTCTCCCGCCGCGAGCCGGCCCCGGTCGGGAACGATGGCCACTTCGGTCGGTATTCGTTCCGCCTCCATGGCCAGGTCGGCGCAGCCCCATAGGAGCACGACCGGTACCAGTGTCTTCAGGAATGTTGTTCCGCCCGCAAGCCTCGTCGCCCTCATGTGTGTTTTCCTCCTCAAGTGGAACCTGTCCGTCCCGGCCGGTTACCGCAATCCGCCCTTTGGGACCCCTCTGGTGATCATCACGTTCGCGGCCTCCTCGCCGGGGAGCCGCTCTCCGTCCCAGTTCCTGACGATGGTCCGGATTCTCCCCGAGGACCGACTCGTCACCACGGCCATCCGGGGCTCGCCCTCGCGAGTCATCGTGTACTCCCCCTCCGGCCCGGTCAGGACGATCCGGTCGAGGTTGTCTGCCCACTCGGATTCGTAGGGTATGAAGAAGACGAAGCTGCCTCCCCCGTACGCCAGCGGAGTCGGCGAGAACGAGAGGGAGAATCTGGTCTCGCCTCCGGCACCGATCCCCTCGGCCCGGTAGGGACCGTCCCGTTCGGGAAGCACCACCGGCCCCTCCAGAACGAAGGCCGGTTCGAGCATCAGGCGCCCATCCCGGACCCCACCCCACACCGCGAGCACCTCGCCCCGGCCCGTCCGGATGGCTGCCGCGTCCGCATCGTGATCGATCCCGCCGTCTCCGTCCAGCCTATGGGTCAGGGCCCGGTCGAAATGGTAGTCGCTGATCCAGATGTCGTCGAAACAGTAGCCCATGACGTCCCTGTAACGCGCCGGATCGAGCAGCCGGCTCTCGGCGAAGTCGTATCCCCAGATCCCGATCGACCCCTCACGATGCGGATAGTTCGGGTCCGGACCGCCGGCGCCACCGCAGGGAGCGTGGTACAGATTCATGGTGTGTCCGACTTCGTGCGCATGGACGTAGTCGGTGGCCGACCCCACACTGACGGGATAGCCGAGGTTGGCCCACCCGGCGGCGCCCAACAGCGCTTCGCCCACCACGCCGTAGTAGTAGCCGCGTCGGCCTTCCTGCTCGTACAGAAGCCCGATTTCGTTTCGCCACCGCAGCCAGTTGCCGAAGTTGCGCAGGTTGAGGCTGGTCGTGTAGGTCTCGCGGACTTCGACCTCCATGTCCCGTACCGGAAGTACGGTCCTGCTCAGGCGCAGCTGTTCGCTGTCGGGGTCTATTCCGTCCGTCCAGTCGAAGACCGACGAGTCCGGCACCGGGCGCGAGATGGTCGGAACCAGGATGATGCGGTACAGGGGCGGTTCCACCACGTCGAGTTCCTTCGAACCCTCGGCCGGATACCGGGCCTGGCTGCCGGGAGCGAGCGGAACCACGCCCTCCGGATCGAGCTCCACCACCATGCGGACACCGGGCCGGATGATCGACCCGGGGACTTCGGCGTCGTAGGACGCAACCAGATTCGACTCATCGATGTCGGTGGGAATGTATTGGGTTTCGGGCGGGAGGAGTCGCTCGAAGACCACGTCATTCTCCTGCAGCAGAGTGACCTGCACCGAAGGGGGCTCCAGCCAGTTGAACTGGTCCGCCACCGCGAAGACGCGCAGAAGCGCCGGCCTTCCCGGGATGAGCGCTACGCCGTCGTCCCGGTTTTGCGCGACCTGGTTGAGATAGATCACCGGCGCCGTAAGGAGGATCCGGTCGGGATTCATGCGGAAGTGCGCCCGCCCCTCCAGACCGGCCAGCCGGGCCTTGACGGATACCCTGCCGCCATTCGTCCCCGTCAGCGTTCCATCCGGCGCTATTCCCGCGACCGATTCGTCCGACACCGTCCAGGTGACCGGCGGTGTCCAGCTCGGGACCCACATGGCCTCGTCGTGCTGGTCCTTGACGACCAGCTCAAGCGTTTCGGGTTCCCCCGCCGTAAACAGGCCGGTGTCCGGCGAAATCTCGATCGTGGTCGGGATGCGGTCCGCTTCCAGGGCAAGGTCGCTACAGCCCCCGAGGAGCATGGCCACCGGCAGCAGCATGTTCGAGAACGTGGTTCCTCCCGCAAACGTCCGTTTCTCCTTCATGTCCTCGCCTCCTCGGGTAGCCTGTTACCTTCCCACGCGGATGGTCGCTGATTGCATCTACCCGCACGCGGCTCTCCGTGTTCCAACGCTCGGTGTGACCACTCGTGGCGCTCCCGCCCACGCCGGCGCTCCGCTCTTGGCCGGGCCCGAGCGGAAGTCGGCCGCGACACGGGGCGATCGTGTTGACTTGCCAGTCTTTGGCCCCGTATCGTCAATGCCGAGGCAGTTCCATTCCCCTGGTTCGAGATCGGCGGTCAGGCTCGCGATGGGAAATGACCCCGCAGGACGCGGAACCGCCGGCCCAATTGTAGTCGACAAGGAGGTGTCGGATGACCCCGCTTGAGCGAATCGCATCGTGACGCCTTCGGTGCGGCCTGGCACTCGCAGTGACGACTTCGGTCGGCGGGTGTAGCGACCCGGTTGGGCCGCCGAACCCGCGTGACGTATTGGCCGTCGTCTTCGATGCGACGGGAGGGCGGGGCTGGCTCCAGCGCAGCAACTGGAAGACGGATGCACCGCTTCGCACATGGCATGGCGTGACGACCGACTCGGAGGGCAATGTCACGAGGCTGGATCTCGACCGGAACTCCCTGGCAGGCGCGATCCCACCTGAACTCGCAGGACTCTCGAACCTCAGTTGCCTGTCGCTTGCGGGCAACAAGCTGAGCGGTCCGATCCCGCCCGAACTCGGCAACCTTCAGAACCTCGGGTACTTGTCACTGGACGACAACCGGTTGGCAGGCTCCATCCCGCCCGAAATCGGCGCCCTCCGGAACCTCAGGGGACTGTCACTGGACGGCAACCGGTTGGCAGGCTCCATCCCGCCCGAAATCGGCAACCTTCAGCACCTCGAGTACTTGTCACTTGGCGATAACCGGTTTGCAGGCTCCATCCCGCCCGAACTCGGCAATCTCAAGGATCTCGAACGGCTGTTGTTAGGTTACACAGCGTTGAGCGGCCGACTTCCGCGAGCACTGATCGGTCTTTCCCTCGACCGTTTCGAATGGTACGACACGGATCTCTGTGCCCCCCCTGACGAAGAGTTTCAGGAATGGTTGGCATCCATTGACCGACACCGGGGAGGCTGGAACTGTGATTCGGGCGAAGGCTGAGAACCCACCCACGCTTCACCGTCGCCGGTAGGTCCGCCAAATGCCCGGCCGCAAGGGCACAAATACCATCTCGAACGGTCGCTCCGCCGAACGATCCGCAAAGACGGCCACGCCCCCGAATTCCCCGACCTGAACGATGTCTGCGCAATCGAACCGTGCATTGACGTGTGTGCGGGTGTATTCGCGATTCTCGAAGCGGACGGGTTCGTCCCTGATGAACCATTCACGCCCCTCCGCGTAGCTGCCGGCGAACACCAGGCCGGGCCGCAAGTCCCCGACGGACACCCAGGAGGGTCCCAGGAGCGTATCCCCCGCGGCCGTGACGCTCACCTCCACCCCGACTCCGGTCGCCAGACAAAGGGTCTCCCGAGTCCCCGCGGGCGCCGCCGCCGCTTCCGGGGCGGCGGCGCCCGCGGGGACTCGGGAGACCCTTTGTCTGGCGACCGGAGTCGGGGTGG
>CAZTOF010000630.1:0-1991 GCA_964615515.1 uncultured Gemmatimonadaceae bacterium | reverse complement strand
ATGCGCGGCGGCTGGGGTTCGAGCACCCGGTCACGGGGGAGACGATGAACTTCTCGGTGCCGCTGCCGCCCGACCTGGAAGCCGTGAGGGCTTGGGCGGTGGGGCGGGGGTGATATCATATCAATATCGTAATGATATCATCATGAGGTGGCGGACCATGGGACCGGTGGCATTCCTGCTCGCGGCGGGAGGCATGCCCGCGGGCGCCGGGCAGACCCCGGACGACGCGTCGGAGTGGCGGGTCCTGCACGGACGCACTCTTACGGCCCGGTACCAGGGTTCCGACTCGCTCAGGGCGTCGCGGGCGCTGGCGCTGCTGGAGTCGCTCGAGCGGCTGCCCGGTCTCACCGGCCCCGGCCCCCGCCTTACGGTGACGATCGCCCCCACGCGGGCGGCCATGGACTCGCTGGTCGGCGGCCGGCTCCCCGAGTGGGCGGGCGCCGTAGCGATCCGTGAACGCATGGAGATGATCATACCCGGAGGACGCTTCTGGCCCCGCACCCCCTACGAGGAGGCACAGGTTCTCCGCCACGAATGGGCGCACCTGGCGCTGGCCCACGAGATGGGTCGGCTGCGCATCCCGCGCTGGTTCAACGAGGGGTACGCGGAGTGGTCGGCCGGTGCCTGGCTTGACGGCGGCGGATGGAAGCTGCGCGTGGCCCTGGCCTTCGGAGGGGCCCCGCCGCTGGACTCGATCGCGCTGGACTGGCCCCGCGACCGGGTTCCGGCCGAGCTGGCGTATCTTCTCTCGGCCTCGGTCGTCCAGTACCTCGTGGAGGCGAGCGGGGAACGCGGCCTGGAGGCCTTCCTGGCGGAGTGGAAGCGCACGGGGTCCTTCGATGCCGCGTTGCGGGGCGTCTACGGGGGGACCGTCGCCCAGCTCGAGGACGACTGGCGCAAGTGGGTGAAGCGCCGGTACGGCTGGCTCGCGGTGATCGCCGACTCCGCCGTCTTCTGGTCGGTGCTGTCCGTCGCGCTGGTGGTGATGTTCGTGGTCAGGCGGCGCTACAGGCGCGAGCAGATGGCCCGGCTCAGGGCGGAGGAGCCGCCGGATGCGCCCGAGTACTGGAACGAGGCGGGAGAGCCGGATGTTCCGGTTGACCGCGGCCCCCGTTGGCGGTAGCGTCGGAGTCATGGCACGCAAGAAGAAGAGGAAGGTGGAGGAGCCGTCCCTCAAGTTCTCGAGGGTCAACCTCTGGTTCGCGCTGGGAGGTCTGGCCACGATCGTGCTCGGCTACTACCTGCTGGGGCAGGGCTCGATCACGCTGGCCCCGATGCTCCTCGTCGTCGGGTACGTGGTGCTGTTGCCGCTGGCGATCATCCGGTAGCGGGTCCGTGTACGGGCCTCTGGCCGCCTTCGGCCGGCGATGCGACGAGGCGGTTTCGGTGTTTCGGGCGCGCAGCCGCATGCCGCCCGTCGCCATGGGGCTCAGGGCGGCCATATGGACCGTCGCCTGTCCGCTCGGGACGGCTCTCGCGGCTTTCAGCTTCCCGCGTCCGCTCGAAGCCGGGCAAGCTGCCCGGCAGTGTCCCGATCCGGCGTCGCTGATCGGCGGGCTCGAAAGGGAGATGGCCCACGTCCGCTACCTGGCGGACGACCTCCTCGAGGGCCGCGCGGTAGCCACGCGCGGGGAACGGTGTGCGGGTGACTACATCGCGGCCCGGTTCCGTGATCTCGGCCTCCGCCCGGCGGGCGACGCCGAGGGCTACTTCCAGGCGTGGATGGTGCGGACCGGCAGCGCCCTGGGCGAAGGCAACGAGCTCGCGGTGAGCGGCGATTCCCCCGCCGAACCCGCACGCGGCGGCGACACCCCCGCCGGCTTCGCGCTCGGCGACGACTGGATGCCCTACGGCTTCTCGGCCTCGACCCGCGCCCGGGCCCCGATGACCCTCGTTCCGGTGCCGGCCGGTGCACAGGCCGGCGACGCCGCACACGCCGGGTTGACGGGCTGGGCCCTCGTGATCGAGGGCACGGCGCCCCGCCCCCACAC
>CAZTOF010000629.1:0-1677 GCA_964615515.1 uncultured Gemmatimonadaceae bacterium | reverse complement strand
CCCGGCTTATTCATGAACCTTCGGGTTGAGGGGAAGATGACGGGCCGAGGGACCGTCGCAACCCGCCACGGGCAGGCGCGAGGGCATACCGGGGCGGTTCGGGGGGTGGAACCGCGGCGATTCGAGTCCGAAAGAAGTAGTTGTTCGGCCGGGCCGAGCCTGTCTCCGGCGTTTTGAGACACCCCGGCGTCCTCGCGGCCGCCGGGGCCGGGAAGTGTTCGGCGCCTGTTGGCGACCGGTCTATCCGGAGGGCCCGTGCAGGGTCGCAAGTCCGCGGGCGAGCATGTGCCAGTGTGCCGATGCGCCTCCGGTCGTCATCGTGATCCGGCGACCGGAGACGGTGAAGCGCGCCGGGGTGCGAAGCACGCGTTCGGCGAGGCGCCGCAGGCTCCAGCCGGTCCCTGTCATGCGCTCCAGCACGGCGCGCTGGATGTGCATGATCTGGTATCCGAAGCCGGCGAGCAGCAGGCGCACCTGGTTGCAGGCGAAGGGGTCCACCCCCTTCTCGCGCTTCCCGATCTCCTTGCCCCGGTAGTGGCTCTTGCGGCGCGACGTGGACGACAGGGCCGGGGCGACGACGCTCATCAGCTCCCCCAGATGGCCCTCCGCCTTGCCGCGCTTGCGGTACAGCGCCAGGAGATCATCGCCGGACACCTCCCCGGAGGGCATCGAAGTCAGCAGCCAGAAACAGCGCGGGATGAGTTCGCCTCGGGCTCCGGGCCGCGGCCGAGGAAGCTGGCGTCTCCTTCAACACGCTCGCCCGGGTCGAGAAGGGTCACGTCCCGGACATCGAGACCTTCAGCCGCATGGCACGTTGGGTTGGCCGCTCTCCGGCCGACTTCCTGGGGCCGGGGTGGGTCACGCTGGACTCGACCCCCGAAGTGATCGAGGCCCACCTTCGCGGCGATCCCGCGCTCTCAGCCGACGCGGCGGACGCAATCGCCGGGCTGGTCCGGCAGCTCTACGATCGACCGGCCGAAGCGGCGACGGCGTTCCATCTGCGTTCGGCTTCGACGTTCAACCCCGAAGCCTCCACCCTCCTCGCCGAGCTGCTGGTCGAAATGAACCGGGCCCTCGCGGGGGAGGAGTGACGATGGCCCTGCGCCGCGGCTTCAAGGCGGAATCAGAGCGCCTCGCGAATGACATCTGGAGCGAGATGGGTCTGACTCCGAAGGATAGGATGGACGCCGTCAAGCTGGCGGAACACGGGGGGTGCGTCGTGCGCCCTGCGGACTCCCTGGTGGACATCGCGAAGCTGAGAGAACTCCGTCGGATCCAGCAGGACGCATTCTCCGCCTGCACGTTCGAGCTGCCCGACGGTCTCTACGCTGTCGTCTTCAATCCTCTGATGTCCGAAGCCAGGCGAAACAGCGACATCGCTCACGAAGTGGCCCACATAGTCCTCGGGCACAGCTTCTCCCGCCTCCACCGCCTGGGGGACATCGCGTTTCTCTCCGGCGACAAGCAGCAGGAAGATGAAGCCGCTTGGCTCTCTGGATGCCTCCTTCTCCCACGGTCCGCTCTGCTTCACGACCTCGGGGAGCGGAGAACGCACCCGACCATCGCTCGGAACCGGAGCGTGAGCCGGGAGATGGTGGACTATCGCGTCCGAGTAACCGGAGTCAGGAGGCAGCTCGCTGCCGAGCGGAGACGGCGCGTGTCCTGACGTGGGATTGC
>CAZTOF010000628.1:0-5833 GCA_964615515.1 uncultured Gemmatimonadaceae bacterium | reverse complement strand
GGATCATCCGGCCCTATCGGCGGATCGGCGCGAGAATAGACTTGGAGACAGGCGTGCGCTGGCCATATATTGGGGTCAGGTGATCCGGTCTTGGTACCGGGTGAACCGGATCGTCCGGAAACAGGCCCCGTGGTGGGACCTGGTGTATTTCCCGGGGTTAGGAGTCAATGCCATGTGCCGGAATCGTGTGGTGCTGGGAGGTGTCCTCTGTGCCGCAGCCACGGTGTTGTGGGCCTCAGGCTGCGGGGTGCCCACCGAGGTCGAGGTCGGCGACCATGCCCTGCTCACGGACGGGACCCACTTCCGATTCAAGATGATTCGGTTGAACCAGGGCGATACGTATGAGGGGAGTATCCCCTACACCTTTACGAATCGAACCGGCTCGAGGGTCCTCCTCTCAAACTGCCACGGCGGTTTTGGCCACGGCCTGGAAATGCATGCCGGCGAATGGAAAGCGGTCTGGAGTTCGACCACATGTCTTATGGCAAGCCCTGACATTGTGATCGAGCCAGATGAGGTTTACTCCGATACGGTGTTCGCGTGGATCTCCCCCGACGACCTGGTCCCGCCGCCCAATCCGTCCACCCAATTCCGGATCGTGTGGCATGCCGGGCGTTTCGCCGAGGGTGGGGGACGGCTCCCGATCGAGGAACGCGTCTCCAATCCCTTCACGCTGGCGTTGCCCCGCTAAAGGACGGACCCAGAAGGCCACGTTCGCGTGGCCTCGCACCCCACCCGGAGATACTCCGCACTCGTTCGCAATGTGGTTGGTCCCGGGCAAGACGGCTTCCATCTCAGCCGAGCGTATCGACCAGCCCCGACTCCGTGATATGGCGGTCCTGCGTCAGCAGCGTCGCCCCCAGAATCCGTGCTGTCGCGACCAGAATCCGGTCTGCGGGGTCACGGTGAAAGGAATCGGGCAGGGCCGCCACCTCCGCCGCGATCGCCGGCGAGATCCCGTGCCGCCGAACCAGGGGCGGGGCCACCGCCTTTTCCAGCCATTCGCGGAGAGGCATCGCGAGCTGGATGCGGCCCACGCCGTGCAGCGTCGCGATTTCCCAGAGCGAAATGTCGGAGACCCGCAGCGGCGAGTTTCCGTCGGCTGCGTTCAAGACGCGGTGCTGCGTCTCCGACAGCGGGCCCTCGCCCTGAAGCCACCAGATCAGGACATGGGTGTCGAGCAGCGCGGTCACTCGCCGCCCGTCCGGCGGGATTGCTTGCGGGGAGCGTTGGCGTCTCCGAACGGCTCCCCGGTTCCGCCGGTGCCCTTCAGGCTGTCCCAGTAGTGCTCCGGCACCACCGGACCGACGATGTCACCGACGACGGTAACCGTGCCCTTCAGTCTGCCGCATCTGCCCCGCGAATGCGACTGTCGTGGAACTTGAAGTGGTGTACGGTACCGCGCTCCCTGTCGTAATTTGGTTGGGATCCGGTTCCGGGAATCCGTACGACGCAAGGGAAAGGCAGACAGGGCCGAAGATGGCCGGCAGACAAACCGACAGCGAAGCCACGACCGGCTACCAGGCCGAGTTGTGGCAGATGGCCGACGCGCTTCGCGGCTCCATGGATGCCGCAGAGTACAAGCATGTCGTGCTCGGGGCGATGGCGGCCATCGAGCGGGACAGCCTGGCGCTCAAGGAGGTGCTGCGGTTCTTGGCTCACCAGCAGGCGGAGGGGGCGCGGCTGGACGCCGCGATCGCCAGGAATCCGGAGATGCTGGGGTTTGGGGGTGGGAGATGATCTACTCGGCGCGGGAGATTCTCGACCGGATCGAGCTCGGCGAGGACAGCCGCTGGGAGTTCATGCAGGTTGAACTAGCGGGAACCAGGCTGAAGAGCCCGAAGCGTGCCGTCCTCGCCGACGAGATCGCCGCGTTCGCGAATTCACGGGGTGGGGTGGTGCTTTGCGGCGTGACTGATGACGGGCGAGTGCAGAGCTTGACGCGGGGTCAGCTTGCGGCCTTGGACAGCGTGCTGGCGGAGGTAGGCACGGACTCCATCAAACCGCCGGTGCCGATACAGACGTATCACATGCGGCTGCCGGATGGGGGGGCGGTGCTGGTGGCGGACGTGCCCAAAGGGGATGCGCACCATCGTGGCCCCGGCGGGAGCTTCATTCGCGTAGGCGGCACCAAGCGCAGGATGTCTACCGATGAGCAGCTCCGGCTGGCGCAGCGGCGAGGTCAGGCCCGCTACCTGTGGTTCGACGAGCAGATCGTCCTTGGAACGGGGTTTGAGACACTTAGCGAGCGTCTCTGGGAGCCGCTGCTGAGCGTGACGGGGGCTGCGGATCCTCGCGCGGGCCTGACGAGGCTCCGCCTGCTCGCGGAGGACGAGAACCGTGTGGTGAGGGCCACCGTGGCGGGCGTGCTGCTGTGTACGCGGGAGCCGCAGGAGTGGCTGCGGCACGCGATGATCGTGGCCACGCACTATCGGGGCGAGGATCGCGCCTCCGCCCAGTTGGACGCACAGGAGATCGGCGGGCCCCTGCAGCGCCAGATCGCCGAGGCGGTGCATTTCGTGGTGCGCAACATGCGTGTTGCCGCGCGCAAGACGCCGATGCGGGTCGACATGCCGCAGTACAGCGCTAAGGCGGTCTTCGAGGCGGTGGTCAACGCCGTGGCGCACCGGGACTACTCCATCACCTCGCAGCGGATCCGGCTGGCCATGTTCAGCGACCGCTTGGAGATCGACTCCCCCGGTGCTCTGCCGAACAACATGACCATCGACGGCATGGACGCCGGCCAGGCCACCCGAAACGAGGTCATCGCGTCCGTGTTCGGCCGCATCCCCGTAGGCGAGGTGCCCGGGTCCGACCACCGACGGTATCTGATGGAGCGCCGCGGGGACGGGGTCTCGATCATCAAGAGAGGGACCCGAAGCCTGGCCGGCGTGTCCCCGCGGTACACGCTCATGGGCGGATCGAGCCTGTTCCTCAGCATCCCGGCCGCCCGTCTCGAGCTGACGCCCGCCCGGTCGGGGGTCACGGTGCACTCCCGGGGAACCCCGTTGATGGACGTCGAAGTGTTGGCCCTGTTCCCGAACAACACATGGCGGCGGGCAACCACCGACGAGGCCGGCCGGGCCACTTTGGACCTCTACACGACGCACTTGCCGATGACCGTCTACGCCGCGGCCCCGGGCTATTGCGCAGGGATAGCGCGCGAGTGGAGACCGGATCGGGAGGGTCTGGCACTGGAGCTGAGTCCGCTGTCCGGCGGTGGCGGAGCGATCTTCGCCGAGGGATCAGGCCGCCTGCCGGGCCTGGACGGCAGCTTGAACCCCGTGCGCGACAGCTCCGACCGGACCTATCTGTACGCGGCCAACATCGCCATTGACGAGGGACGTCGGCAGCCGGTGCCATTTCGACTGGGGAAGCCGCTCCGCCTCACGGACTCCTTTGGGACGGACCTGTCGGCCGTGATCGTCGACGTCTCCGGCAAGTCGGCGCTGGTGGAGTACCGCCCGTACTCCGGTCGCGGCGGGGGCGAAACGTGACCATCGACGCGGAGGTCCTCCTTCAATTACCCGCCGCACCGCGAGACGCAACATCGTCGCGCGTCGAAGTCACCGTGACGGCCGACGGCGAACCCCTGCCCGGAGCGGAGGCTCTGGCCCTGTTTCCGAACGGAAGCTCGATGCGGTCGCGGACGTGCACGGCGAGGAATCGGTGGACCTCTACACGACCCATCTGCCCATGACGGTGTTCTGCGCGGCCCGCGGGCACGCCGCCCGCCTCGTCCGGCAGTGGCTTCCGGATTCCGGTGGACTCGCCCTCGAACTGGATCGGAGTCCCGGCGGGGGAAGCGCCGTCTTCCCCTCCGGGACGGCTCTCTTCACGCGGCTCGTCGGAATGGTCGAGCGCTCGGCGCTGGTGGAGTATCGGAAGCCGGAGGCCGGGGAGTGAACGCGGAGGGCGATTCAGTGGCCATCGATCCCGACGACTTGGTGTAGCGTGTCCAAGGAACCCGTGACCGAACGTGTCGTCGATTCGCCCAGAGGGGGGCGACGAACCCTTGCGGAATCTGCAAGAGTTGGGAACATGAGCGTTGACACGACCTTTCTGCGCCGCTGCATCGCCTCGCTGGAGCGGGCGGTCGAAGGAATCGAGGGGCAGGAGGACCGCGAGGACATCATGTACGACATCTACCGCGCCGCGAGCGTCAAGGAGTTCGAGCTCGTCCTCGAACAGAGCGGCAAGCTGCTGCGGAAGCGGCTCGCCGCCTGGTTCGCGAGCAACCGTCAGGCGGACCGCCTGCACTTCAAGGACCTCTTCCGCCACGCGGTCCGGCACGCCCTAATGGACTACGAAACCGTCGAACGGTGGCTGCGCTACCGGGACAACCGCACGCACGCGGCCAACGACTACGGCGAGGACTTCGCGGAGGCGACCCTGAGGCTGCTCCCCGACTTCATCGGGGACGCGAAGGCGCTCGCCGACATGATCGAGCGGACGGGCGATGCCTGACGGGCTGCACCTGTCCGCGAGGCACCGGCGCGTTCTCGAAGCGCTGCTGCGGGAACACCTGCCCGATGTCGAGGTGTGGGCCTACGGCAGTCGGGTGACCTGCCGAGGTCACGACGGGAGCGATCTGGATCTGGTGCTGCGGGGGCCGGGGTTGGAGAAGATTCCGATTGACCGGCTGATGGACTTCGAGGAGGCGGTGAGGGAATCCACAATCCCGTTTCTGGTCGAGGCGCGGGACTGGGCGAGGCTGCCGGAGCGGTTCCATCGGGAGATCGAGAGGGGGTATGTAGTGGTGGTGGCGGCTTGCGAGTCGCCCTGCGGTGACGATGTCGAGTGGCGAGAGTCAACGTGGGGTGAAGAAAATCACCCTCGAGTACGGCAAGGCGCGGAGAGGGCACCGAGATAAACGCGGGACCTTCCGCGCCTTCGGATCCAATGGTCCGATCGGATGGACTGACGTGGCCCTTGCGCCTGGGCCGGGCGTTGTGCTCGGCCGAAAGGGTGCCTATCGAGGTGTCGAGTTGGGGTACGCGGGCCCGGCAGACAGCTGTTCCGTCGTTCACGTCCGGGCCGGGGAAGACCGGGACGGGAGCGTAGCGCTGGACGACGGCGTTTACCTCATCGGTGGGGCCCGTGACCTGCTGCTGGCGGCGGCCTGCTCCCTCTGGAACCGAAGTGCTGTCTACCAGCCCGGTAGCCCACCGGACCACTTCACAACTCCGACCGATCGATGCCGGCAATCCCCATGAGGTGCCGCTGCAATCCTCGCTTGAGGTCGGCGTTGCCGTGGACGGGAACCGAGATCCGAGCCGCCGCCCCGGTCTTGGTGTAGATGTGGTGGCTGCCCTTGATCCGGCTCAGGCGCCACCCCCGCGACTCGATGAGTCGGCAGAACTCCCTGCCGCTTCAGGATCTTCACACAGCGATCTCGATAACTCGATCATTCTCGGCGATGGGGATGTCCGCGACATCCACGGACAGGCAGCCCTCGATCGCTTCCCGGACGTTCTTCAGCAGCTCGTCCATCGACTCGCCCTGCGACACGCATCCGCGTATGGCCGGAACCTCAGCCCAGTACCCGCCTTCCTCCGCCCGGTGAACCACGACCTTCAGTCTCATGGCTGCCTTCCGCCTACAATGGTTGCGCCCAAGTGCATGGGCGCTCGGCTGGGAGGCCGTGGCGACCCACCGGTCCCGCGCGAAACCTATGGTGAACGGACTCGCCGCTCAACTCCCCTGCAGGGGTCGTCCCGCCAGCGTTCGGCGCGACTTGCCGATCCCAGCAACTCTTGCGATTATCGCACAGGTTCCCGGCGGTGCCACCCCGGAGGAGAGAGAGCCAGCCACCGTGACCCAACCCCACGAC
>CAZTOF010000627.1:0-8079 GCA_964615515.1 uncultured Gemmatimonadaceae bacterium | reverse complement strand
CGCGAAACATCCTCGAAAGGTGTACTTCGGGGGGCCGGGGCGCCACAGCCACGCGACCCTCAGGCACGCTACGGTGGGAGCACAGGCCCGCCGAGAGGACAGGCGTGTTGCCCACGCCTTCCGCGCGGGCGAAGTTGCCGCCATGCGCGATTTCAACACTGCGGGCCCGGTCCGCCCCGACTGGCACTACTGCATCCCGCCGCTCGATCGTCTCAATCTGAGCGAAGTCCTGGCGCTGGTTCGGAGGGCGCGGTACTTCGTCCTGCACGCGCCGCGCCAGACCGGCAAGACCTCGGCGCTGCTCGCCCTGCGCGACCTGCTGAACGGCGGATCGGTCGGCGACTACCGCTGCGCCTACGTCAACGTGGAGCCGGCCCAGACGGCGCGCGAGGACGTGGGTGCGGCAATCGGCGCCATTCTCGACGGAATGGGCAGAGAGGCACGTCACGTCCTCGGGGACCCCGCCACCGCGGACCTTGCGGAGGCCCTCGATCCGACGAGCCGGCCGCACAGCGTACTCGGGAGCTTCCTTTCGCGCTGGGCCGCCGCCGACCTCCGGCCGCTCGTGCTCCTCATCGACGAGATCGACGCGATGGTGGGCGATTCGCTCGTCTCGGTGCTGCGCCAGCTCCGCGCCGGGTACGTCGATCGCCCGGAGCGCTTTCCGCACAGCCTGGTCCTTTGCGGGGTGCGCGACGTGCGCGACTACCGGATCCACGCAAGTTCCGAGAAACAGGTCATCGCCGGCGGCAGCGCCTTCAACATCAAGGCGAAGTCGCTGCGACTGGGCGATTTCAGCGAAACCGAGGTCGCAGCCCTGCTCGGACAGCACACGACTGCGACCGGGCAGGAATTCGCGGCCGAGGCGGTGAACGCCGTCTGGGAGCAGACGCGGGGACAGCCCTGGCTCGTCAACGCTCTCGCTCAGGAGATGTGCTTCCGGTACGGAGAGCCGCGCCGGTACGGCCGCCGTCTGGGCGTGGACGACGTCTTCAACGCTCGGGAAGCGCTCATTCTGCGTCGCGAAACGCACCTCGACCAGCTGGCCGACAAGCTTGCGGAACCTCGGGTGCGCAGAGTGGTCGAGCCGCTGCTCGGCGGGGGCGACGGCAACTACCACGCGCGCGACCTCGAATACGCGCGCGACCTCGGTCTGGTCGCGGTGGACCCGTCGCCCCGGATAGCCAACCCCATCTACCGGGAAGTGGTTCCGCGCGAGCTCACCTGGGTGCTTGAGAAGGAGATCCGGCATCGTCCCTCCCGGTACGTGGGGGCCGACGGTGCGCTGGACCTTGAAGGGCTGTTGGCCGCGTTCCAGGAGTTCTTCCGCGACAACTCCGAGCACTGGATCCGGCGCGCCCAATACACCGAGGCCGGACCGCAGCTGGTACTGCAGGCGTTCCTGCACCGGATCGTGAATGCGCGCGGCCGCATCGACCGCGAGTACGCGCTGGGGAGCCGCCGCGTGGACCTGCTCGTGGTCTGGCCTCGTCCGGACGGCGAGACCGACCGCTTCGTCGTGGAGTGCAAGCTGCTGCGCAGTGGTCGCGCCCGAACCTTGGAAAAGGGCCTGGAGCAGACCGCCGCCTACATGGATCTGTCGGGAACGGACGTGGGACACCTGGTCGTCTTCGACATGCGGGAGGGGAGGAGCTGGGGGGAGAGGGTCTTCCGCGAGGAGCACACCCACGACGGCAAGCGGATCACGGTGTGGGGGGCGTGAGGTGGCGGCGTGCCCGGGTCGCCGCCTGAGCACCGATCCACGGGGCGGCTCCAACGTCAGGAGGCTGCGAGGATGGCGGGACCTCTGACCTGACGGTCACCGTTCGTCGCGGATTTCGACGACGAGCACTGGATCACTCCCCCAGCTTCAACCCCTCCGCCACGTCGCCCAGGATCTCGTCCACCTTCCCGCGCGCTTCATCCGGCAGCTCGCCAACGGCACTCACCGACACCCCGAATCGCAACTCCGCCGCGCCGACCGACGCCAGCAGATCCGGTATCCGGTCCGCCAGGTCCTGAACCTGTCCGGCGTCCGGTACGGCCGGGGTGTGTCGGCCAGGGCGAGACCGTTTGTGCGGTTCCCGGACCAGGCGGTCGGGACGGTTTCCTCCGTCAGGTGCCGGGGCTCGACGCGATCCGGCGGCGGGCGCAATTCCGCCGCCGGGTTGAGCGTTCCGGCGGGGATGGTCTCCTTCCAGAATGTCGATGATCCAAACGGGTGAGGACCGCCGTTGCGGGAAGGACGATCTCCAACTGGTCGTCGCCGCCGGCCACCGAGTCCACATCCTCCCGCCACCACGTGCGTGCGCTCCCGTCGGGACGCTTCAACCGGGCGACGAAGTGCCCGTCGCGGACTCCCCGCAACACGGTGCCGGTGACCAGCTCCGGCCTGAGGACCTTTGGGAGCCGCGGGAAGCGCGCGAACGCGTCGGTCAACTGGCTGGCGAGACGGGCTTCGTCCCCCTCTTCCCAGAGGTCGAACGGGCCACCGGGCAGGAGCGCTTCCGGATTGACGGGCGTGTCGACGATCCGCGCCTTCTCGTGCTCCGGACGGACTGCCGCTGTGCGGGCCTGCCGAGCCTTGACGGCTTCTCGGTCTTCGGTAGAGGGACGCTGTGATATAGATTCGGGGATGAACTGGTCAAGGCCAAGTCCGACCCTGGCGCGGTAAGTTGAGGACGGCACCGACTATCCGGTACGGCCAAGCCTCAGATGGCCGCGAACGGATGCCCCACGCCCCCAGAACTCCCGGCGCGGCGAGATGCCTGTTTCGCCGGATTCCACCGTCCGTCCCGGCGCTGATCGTCGTGATCCAAACCCCCGCGATGACCATTGCGGACCAGGACCCCGGCGTGTCTCCGGCGACGACCGTCCAAACCGACTCCGCCACCCTCCCCAACCCCTTCGCCGGGTTCGAGACCCACCACCTGTCCAACGGGGTGAAGGTCTGGTTCAAGCACTTGCCCGGTGTGCCCAACGTTTCGGTGGGAGCTGGAATCGCGGTCGGATCGGACGCGGATCCGCCCGGCAAGGAGCAGCTTGCCCATTTCACCGAGCACATGCTCTTCTCGGACCACGACGGAAAGACCGAGCGGGAGATCAAGGATGCCGTGGAGGGGCTCGGGGGCCGCCGGAACGGCCTCACCTACCCCGATCGCACGTACTACTACGTGACGATCAGCAGGGAGCACGGACTCTTCGCGATCGAGTGGCTGGCGGGAATCCTGTCGCCGCACGCGATGGACGCCGAGGTCGTGGAGCGGGGGCGGCAGCCGGTGCAGAACGAGATCGGCGCGCGGCCCCGCGAAGTCATGGACCATCTGTTGGCGCTGCTCAACCCGGCCTGGCTCGCGCCTCCCGACTTCTGGGAGCGCGAGTTCGGGATCGAGCGGCGGCGGGACCCCGACCCCTACCTGTGGAGAAGTCTGCAGGGAATCACCCCGGAGGATCTGCGCTGGTTCTATGACCGCTACTATGCCCCGGGCGGCATGACGGTAACCATTGTGGGCGATCTGGACCCCGGCGAGGCGCTGGCCGCGGCGGAGCGCACCTTCGGCTCCTTCCCCGTCCGTCCGGTCAACCGCTGGGAAATCAAGCTCGAAGACCCCGGGCGCAGCAGGTCCGAGTTCGGCTGGGCTTCCCGGGCCACCGTCGGATACCAGTCCAGGCACAAGTTGTTCCACCCGACTTCGGACGAGGTGCTCACCGCGCTTTTCGTCCGCGACCTTCTGAACCGCCGGCTCGACCAGCGACTGCGCTACGGCGAGCGAAAGGCCGTGTACGGGGCCAGCCTCAACCTGATCCAGCGAGGTCCGGCCAAGCTTCTCGTCCTCGACACCCGCATCGACGAGGAGGACTACGCGTTCGCCAGGGGGATCATTGACGAGGAGATCGAGTTCCTGCGCACGGGCGCCCTGGGCGCGGCCGAGTTCGAAGCGGACCGGGCGGCTGTGGTGGAGCGGCTGCGCTCCACGAACCAGACCGCCCAGTCCCTGCACTTCTGGGCCCGAAACCACTTCTACGATCCCGCGACCTTCGCCGACTTCCCCGACGTACTCTCCTTCTACCGGAACCTCACGCGGGAGCGGGTCGCCGCGTTCGCGCGAGAGGTCTTCGCGGAATCGCGCCGCGGGATGTCCGTCTGGCGACCGCAACCCCTGGATTCGGCAGCGCTGGCGGCCTTGGCCGTGGCACTCGCGTGGATCACCCTGAAGGTGATGGGGCGGCTGCTGACCAGGCCGGCCGACATGAGGGAGATCCGCTACATCGCGCATTTCCGCCTGCCGGTCATCCTTCGCGTGGCCTACATCATCGCCCTCGTGGCGGTTCTGGTCGCCTTGGCCATCCTGGGGGACTTCCTGGTCGGACAGTTGCGCCCCCTCGTCCAATCCGTCGACAACTACTTCTTCCAGGCGGCCGCCGTGGCCGTTGCGGGGATCGTGGGGCTCGCGGCGGTCTGTCTCGTCTACGCCGCGGCGCCCCGCAAGCTGCTCCTGTTCACCGACCACGTGCGCATCAAGTCCCGCGCCTGGCGCTCCCGGGTGCTGCGCGCCGGGGATATCGCCGAGATCTCGGTCATGCGCTTTCCCGAGGTTTGGCTGAGCCGGCGGCTCCTGCGCGGACCGCCGCTGGCCTTCGGTCTGAGCCGTCCGGGCATCTACCTGCGTCCGGTGAAGGGGAGGGGATACTTCTTCCGCAGCCGGGATACCGAACAGCTCGCGGACGTGCTGGTGGAGTGGTGGGGGCGCGGTTCATGATCGCTATTCGGGGGAACGCGCCGGTTCCGGTGCCGAGTTCCCCCCCGAAGAACCCCCAGACTTCACGATCGTGGCGCGCACCACGTAGAGCACCCCGACCGCATCGCTGGTGACGCCGTAGAGGACGCCGCCGCGGACCAACGGCTCGGGAATCGACCACGCCAGCTCGAAGGGAATCCTGAGTGTCCCGAGAAAGCGGCCCTCGCCGGTGAAAAGGTCGAAGAGCCGTCCCTCGTCGTGTGCGTCGGAGGCGGCGACCCGTCGTTCGACCCAGAGGCTTCCCTCGTCGTCGATGAAGAAGGAAGCCGTGGCGGGCATGTTCGGGGGGAACTTCGACGGATCGATCCGTCCACCCTGGCTGGTGAACCAATCGAGATCCTCGATCGCCTCCTCCCGCTCCTGGTCCGTCACCGGAATCGGCTCGTGATCCTTGGTGACGGTCCGCAGGACTTCGCCGGCGGTTGTCATTTCGATCAGTTCATACCGCCCGGTGAGAAGCGTCCACACGGTGCCCGCCGGCGAGAAGCGCCACCGCATCGATCCCTGAAAGGGGACCGCCACACTCATCCTTGGCGTTTCGAAGAACTCGAGTTCCACGGGATTCTCGGGTACGGCGACCGTGTCGATCGCGGTGAAGGACTGGTCCAAGCGGGCCAGCACTCTCTCTCCCGCGGACTGGAGCAGGACGTTGTAGCGGCCCATCGCGTCGAACCCTCCGGGGTAGGGCTTCACGGACCAGCCGCTGGTATTGGTCCGCTCCTGTCTCAGGTAGGTGCCGGTCGTGTCGAAGATCGAGACGCGCCCCTCCCCCATATCCATCACCCAGATCTCCCCGCTCCGGGAGAGGTCTACGGAGACTGCCTCGGTGAACTCTCCCGGTCCCTCGCCCCTCTTCCCGACGGTCCGAACGAAGGTGCCGTCGGAGTCGAAGACGCGGACCTCCTGCGCCTGATCGTCGAGGACGAAGATCCGGCCCCACGCATCGACATCGAAGGACAGGATGGCTCCGAACAGATCGGGACCCTCGCTCATGGCGCTCCCGATCCTCAGATCCTCGACCACCTGCCATTCTTCGCCGGGCGCCCAGAGCGGTTCGTCGGTGTTGTGGACGATGATTCCGCGGTCGGCCAAGTCGGAGCCGGAGCCGCAGGCGGTGAAGAGGAGAGCGGAGAGGATCGTCAGCGGTCCGTGGGGCTTCTTCCCACGCCCCGCTTCACCGGGGTGTCGGATCGAGCAAGGGAACGTTGGAGTTGTTTCAGGCATGGCGGTGGCACCGTCGGCTGGATTTGGCGAAGACGGGGGATTGGCTGCTGATACGCATGGCGTCGCGGCGGGTTTCGTCGAGCCTCAGTCGGGCTCCTCGCAACCGCTCGTTCGCGCGAACAAATCCACCAGCAAGCCCAGCTTCTCGGAAACCTCCTCCGCGACGTCGTCTGCGTCGATGAAGTCGACCAGCCGGTGGAGGTCGCGTTTGCGCAGCAACATCGCGTGGCCGAGCTTTTCGGCCAGGCGCCGGAAGAACTCCTCGGCGAAGTCGCTGAGCTTCCGGCCCTCGGTTCGGGCCTCCCACAACAGTCGTGCGGCGTCCGCATCCATCCCCTTCCAGGTCAGAAGATCCCGTTCGCGGCCATCGAAGACCCGGTCCAGGATCAATTCGTCGAGGACTTCGCCGGTCTCGCGGCGGAACCGGTCGAAGAGCGGCAGGTCGCGGTATGCGTGAGCCGCGTAGGCCCGGAGGACATCGGGGCTGACGATGTAGTTCTCGATTTCGTATCGTCGCCAGTAGGATGTGGTCAGACCTCCCCTGTCGGGGTCCCGGCGGTGCCGTGCGTTGCCGTCCCGGATCGCCAGTCCCCTCAGGTTCGGCAGCATCGGCCGGAGCGCGAAGAAGTGTTGGTCGGGGCTGAGACCGAAGCCTTGCTCGACACGCTCGAGTTCGGAGTCCTGGTCCGGCTCCGGGTGGTTGTCCCGGACGTAGTACACGTTCGCGTTGTCGTCCCACACGTCGGCGGCCGCATGCCCCAGCTTCACAGCCAGGGCACGCAACACGGCCAGGTCGGTTCCCCCCTCGACGTAGAGGACATATCCCCGTTGCCGTGCCCGGATGTAGTGCTCGGCGCCGTAGTGCCGCAATGCGGTGACGATTTCCTTCCTGGATGCCAGCTCGTCCGCCCGCCCGGCAAGGAGCAGCGTCAGATTGCGGTCGAGGGCCTCGTCCAGGATGACCTCGGAGTGGGTGACCAGAACGACTTGGGAGCCGGAGCGCGCAGCTTCATCCCGCAGGAGCACGTACGCCTGTCTCTGGCGAAGGATCTCCAGGTGCGCATCGGGTTCGTCGATCAGAAGGACGCTCCGGGGATGCGAGTGCAGATGGGCGAGGATCAGGAGCATCTGCTGAAGGCCGCGGCCCGCAAGGGCGATGTCCACCGGCCTGCGCGCCCCGGGTTGGCGGTAGAAGAGGTCGATCGCGCCACGCCCCGTCTCGGAGGGTGCCTGGAGGTCCACGGCGAACAGGCGGTCCACGAGTTTCTCTATCCGGGACCAGGCCGCGGGGTCCTCGCGAAACACCATGAGGCACAGGTTGCGCAGCACCTGGGCCGTCTGGCCCTGCCCCAGGAGAACATCGATCCGGCCGGGCTGAATGATCGGCTCCTCGGTCTCGATACCCGACATCGGGTACAGCAGCCGAACGTTCAGGTCCGCTGCCGCTCCGATGAACTCGGGAATGTCCAGCGTCGCCTCGTCGGGCGTGCAGTACACCGTTTCGTCCCCGAAACAGCGAAAACGCATGGTCACCGGTTTCACGCGATTGTCGTGCAGGACTCCGAGCGTGATTTCGAGCGGTACGTTCCGCGGTCCGGTGCGGACGGCCATGTTGTGCCAGTAGTCACGGGCGCTCCGCACCGGCACGGCCACAACGGCGAGTCGGTTGAGGCCCGTCGCGGTACGCTCCTTCGGCGGCGCCCGGCCCTTGCGATCGAACCACGTCCGTACCGCCTGGGACCAGAGCGCGATCGCCTGCAGCGCCGTCGTCTTGCCGCAGTTGTTGGGGCCGGCCAGAACCGCCGGATGGTCGAGTTCGACGCGGATTCCGTCGCCGAACCCCTTGAAATTGCGGATTTCGAGGTATTGGAGATGCCTCATCACCCCCCACCCCCCGCCGCCCGGATCTCCCGGTTCTTGAGCGCCAGCTCCACGAGCAGCTCCTCCAGCTCGTTCTCGTACCGCTCCTGCGACATCTGCCCCTTCACCCGCCTGAGATCCGTGATGCGCGCCTCGATCGCCGCCTTCTCGTCGTAGAGCGCGCGCAACCCCGGAG
>CAZTOF010000626.1:0-2246 GCA_964615515.1 uncultured Gemmatimonadaceae bacterium | reverse complement strand
CGACCGGGAGGGCACGTTCGTGTGGCGGGCGGGGGGCGGGGCGAGGGCCCGGGCGAGCATCAATGGCTGACGTTCGTGGGTTGGCTACCGGGTGATTCCGTCGTCACGTGAGACATTGCCCTGGGTCGCGTCCAGGTGTTCGGTCCCGATGGCCGGGTTGCCCATGGCAAGCGGATCGAATCTCCATGGTCCGACCTCACGGCGAGGGGCGTTATCGGCGTGTCGGACCGCCATCTTGTCCTGACTTTTCCGACTACCGGGAAAGTCCGACCGGAGTCGTGCGCTGGCCTGGAATCAGAATCGCGACCTGGTCCCACGGCGATTCTCCGGCGGAGTGACCTACATAGTGAAGTACCGGTTCGAGGGGGGTTTCCCGGAATCATGAGGCTCGGCTTCCCCGGGGAGTCGTCAGTGCTCCTGGGCTCCTAGCCCGCTCCGCCTTGACGTGATCCGACTGCGCCGGTCAGTTGCCGTAACAGCGCAGCGCGGCTCCTGATCCCGAAGTGGGTGCCCTGGGAGCGGGGTGACGGGCCGGACTTGCTGCCGCACCCGTATGGACCCGGAAAAAGGGGAAGCGTTGATCTCATGAAACTGTCCCGCTTCCAATACGACCTCGGCACCTTCCGCGGCGACCTTTTCGGCGGACTCACCTCGGCCGTCGTCGCGCTGCCCGTCGCCCTCGCTTTCGGCGTGGCATCCGGAATGGGAGCCGCCGCCGGCCTCTACAGCGTCATCGCAATCGGCTTCTTCGCCGCGGTCTTCGGCGGCACGAAGTCGCAGATCTCCGGCCCCACCGGTCCGATGACGATCGCCATGGCGGTCGTCCTCACCACCCACGCGTCCACCCTGGCCGAAGCCCTGACCGTGGTGATGCTGGCCGGCCTGATCCAGATCCTGCTGGGCGTGCTGCGCATGGGGCGCTTCGTGGTCTACACCCCGTACGTGGTCATCTCGGGGTTCATGTCGGGCGTGGGCCTCATCATCATCCTCATCCAGGCGATGCCGTTCCTGGGGCTGCCACCCGCTCCCGGCGGCCCGATTGGCGCTCTGCGCGCCCTGCCGGACGCCGTCGCACACATGAACGGCAGCGCCTTCGCCCTGGCCGTGGTTGCCCTGGGCGTCGCCGTATTCTGGTCAAGAAAGCTGACTAGATTTCTTCCCGGCCTCCTCGTCGCGCTCCTCGCCGGCACGGCCCTCGGCGTCCTCTGGCTGACCGACGTGCCGATCATCGGAGAGATCCCCCGCGGACTCCCCTCGATGCAACTGGAGCTTCCGACCCCGGGCTTCCTGGTGCGGGCCCTGCAGCCGGCGCTCATCCTCGCCCTCCTCGGCTCGGTCGACAGCCTGCTCACCTCGCTCGTCGCCGATTCCCTGACCGGAACGCAGCACAAGCCGAACCGGGAACTCGTGGGCCAGGGCATCGGCAACATGGTCTCCGGCCTCTTCGGCGGCCTGCCCGGCGCGGGCGCCACCATGGGCACGGTGACCAACATCCGCGCGGGCGGCACGACCCGGGTGTCGGGGGCGTTGCGCGCGCTCCTGGTCCTCGCGCTCCTCCTGGGACTCGGCCAGTACGTCGAGCCGATCCCCCACGCCGTCCTGGCCGGGATCCTCATGAAGGTCGGCTGGGACATCATCGACTGGCCGCTCCTCACGCGCATCCACCGCATCCGGCGCGAACACCTCTTCGTGATGGCGTTGACCCTCGGCCTCACCGTGTTCGTGGACCTGGTCACCGCGGTGGCCATCGGGCTGATCGCGGCGGGGATGGTGCACGCCCGCCAGCTGGAGGCGCTGGAGCTCGACAGCGTGGTCTCGGTGCCGTTGCTGGATCACGTCTTCTTCGCCGGCGAAGAGGGGGCGGACGCCATGGACCGGTACGCCGCGCGGGTCGGCCTGGTAAGGCTTACAGGGAGCTTTACAGTCGCGTCGTCACAGAAGCTCCACCGGGTGATCGGCGGCGACATCAAGGAGCACGACGTGGTCGTATTCGACTTCTCCGGGGCCACCTACATCGACGACAGCGCCGCGATGATGATCAGCCGCCTGCTCGCGACCGCCGCCGGGGAGGACACCGAGTGCATCGTCATGGGGCTCTCCGGCAAGGTCGCGCGAACGCTGCACGCGCTGGACATCCTGAGGGATCTGCCGGAGAACCACGAGGTGGGGTCGATGGACGAGGCGCGCCGCGTGGCGATCGGCTTGCTGAAGGGGTGACCCTTCCAGGAGGTCCCCCTACCCCATCC
>CAZTOF010000625.1:0-2763 GCA_964615515.1 uncultured Gemmatimonadaceae bacterium | reverse complement strand
GCCCCCATCCGGTGCCTCATTCCTGCCTCCCGTACCGGTTCTTCCTTCCCGGGTTCGACGCGGGGACCACACGCCCTCTGCGCGGCTTCCACTCTATCGCAACCCCGGCGGCAACCGCCTCACCACCACCGTCTGCACGTCCAGCTCGTTGCTCTCCACCAACGCCATCAACCCGTCCGGGCCGAACGCCGAGGGCATCGCGGTGGCGCGGGGCGGATAGGTGCCCAGGTAGCGGCCGTCAGGAGTGAGAATGTCGATGGGACCGTCGCCGACGATGGCCGCCCCGCGCCGCTGGACCCAGATGTTTCCGCCCCAGCCGGTCTTGAGGGTTCGCACCACCGGAATCTCGTGGTAGAAGTTCATCGACTCGATCTGTCGGCGGCTGCGGTCCGCCATCTCTTCGGCGATGTTCGCATAGGTTCCGCCAAGGCGGGCGAGGCCCTTCTCATAGTCCCGCTCGAGCTCCAGCTTCCACGCGACGAAGAGGGCCTTGTCCCTTTCGCTCACGGGGTCGGGCCGAATCGGCCTGGTCAGCACCCGGACCAGCTCTCCGGCGGGCGTGACGATCTTGATCGCATAGGCGGACGAATCCGTGAACGCGATGCCCCCGTCCGGGAGCGCCCCGGCAATGACGGAGGGGACGAATCCGGTCGGCGCACCCGGGGGGCTCCATGCCCGGGCCACGGTGTCGACCGCGGCCTGGTAGCCGTCCAGCCGAAAGCGTTCGATGGCTCGAGTCCTCGTGCTTGCGGTCCGGGCCTGTCCGGCGGAGATCGTTGCGGCCGATGGGCGAAGCACCGGACTCGTCGCAAGCACGGCGGCACCTTCGGGGAAGGCCTGCAGCCCCATGAAGGTGGTCCTCGCGCCTCCCGCGGTGCGGATCATCCGTTCGAAGTCTCCGTCGGCCCGGAAGAGCGCGAAGGCCCCCCGGTTCCAGGTGTAGACCACGGGCCGGCCGTCCGGGAGGACGACGAGGCGCAGCAGCTCTCCGAAATCGGCCTCGAACTCTCCCGGGCCCTCGCCGCGCCGTCCGAACTGGCGGACCAGAGCTCCCGACTGGTCCACGACCGAGATCTTCAATCCCTGGGTGTCGAAGATGTGGAGGTTCCCGGCCGCGTCGAAGGCTACGTCACCGATCTTGCCGAACGTGTCCCACCTGCCGTCCAGAATGGACCCGACGCGGTACAGTTCCACGAAGGCGCCCACGAGAAAACTGTCCTAGGCCGGCAGCTCGATCACGTCCTGTGCGTGGAGAGGGCCGGTTGCCGCCTGGAAGGCCAGGGCGAGGAGTCCGTGGATCGATCCGCGAATGCATCGCCTCCCCATCGTCATGCGTGACTCCTTGCAGGGTTGGCTTGTCCGGCCCGATCGGCCAGTCGAACCACGGGGGACCCGACCCAGCCCCGAACATTGGACGCCGCCACCGCCACGATCGTTGTCCCCGCCCCACGGAGGGACCGGCTACCCCTTCACCCCGATCGGCGCCCCGATCAGCGAATCCGGAATCCCGAACGCATCCACCAGCTCCACCGCCTTGGGCGCCAGCTCCCGGCAGTACCGGTTGACTTCGCGCCGGATCGCCTCGCTCTTGGCCGGCTCAATGTAGCCCTTCTCGAGATACCAGTCACGGTTGTCCTCGAGAGTGGCCAGCCCGTGGAGCGCCACGACCTTCGCCACCAGCTCCTTCGCCTCGCCTTCGTCCATCGCGTCGAGCGCCTCGAACGCGGCCTCCAGCACGATCCGGTCCACGTGCGCGCGCGCCAGCGAAACCAGGTGGTCCTGGCACTCGTTCACGGCGTCGAAGCTGTCCATGCCCTGGTCCATGCGTGCCTTGAGCCGCCGCGCCGCCGAGCGCAGCAGGCGCTCCTCCCGGTAGAGCATGGCGGAGCTGTGAAAGTTGGGGCCGGCCAGGTGCGCGGGGTCGGTCCTGCGGGTCACCACCGGGTTCATGCCCGCCAGGCGGGTGCCGGCCAGTTCGGCCAGGTGGCGCGCCATGCCCCACATCGTCAGGTCGCCCATCTCGCGGCGGTAGCGGGACAGCAGTCCCTTGGCGGCAAGCTGCAGCAGGACGGGGTTGGCGCCCTCGAAGGTGGCGAAGACATCGGTGTCGGCCTTGAGGCCGGCGAAGCGGTTCGCGGCCAGGTAGCCCTGTCCCCCGCAGGCTTCGCGGCAGGCCTGAAGCGTGTCGATGGCGTGGCGGGACGCGGCGGCCTTGAGCCCGGCGGCGCGCACCTCGAGTTCGCGCCGGTCGGTCGCGGGATCGGCATGGCGGCGGATCAGGTCGCGTACGGCCAGGGCGGTCGCGTAAGTGCATGCGAGTCGGGGCAGGAGCTCGCGTTGCAGGGCCAGGTAGTCCAGGACTGGGACCTCGGGTCCGCCGGCGGGACCGAACTGGCGGCGGCCGGCGGCGTAGCGCACCGCGATGACCAGCGCCTTCTTCGCGACCGCCTGGGAGGCCGCGGCGATGCTGATGCGGCCCGCGACCAGGGTGCCGAGCATGGTGAAGAAGCGGCGGCCCGGGCTGGGGATCGGGCTGTGGTATTCGCCCTCGGGGCTCACCTGGGCGAAGCGGTCCAGGAGGGCGTCACGCGGGACGCGCACCTCTTCGAACCGGATTCGGCCGTTGTCGACCCCGTTCAGCCCTTCCTTCGCCCCGCAGTCCTCGATGCGCACCCCGGGCAGGACCGTGCCGCGGTCGTCGCGGATCCGGACCAGGAAGGCGTGGACGCCGTGGTCCTCTGGTGTGAGGGCGGGGGGAGGCCC
>CAZTOF010000624.1:0-3442 GCA_964615515.1 uncultured Gemmatimonadaceae bacterium | reverse complement strand
CACCCGACAGATTCCCTGACGGATTCAGACCACAATATGTCTCAACGTCAACACGCCATCGCGGTACCAAGGGAGGTGGGTGGTCGTTCTTTGATAGTTTGGACAAATTCATGACACAATCTGTCCATTCGTCACGGGATCACATTCGCGTGCGATGCAGGGTCCGGTACGGGAGACCGTGGACGGGAGCAACGAGCCCTTTGATCCACGGACTCCCGGGGATCAGAATGGTAGACACATGAGACCTTCACCGACCTTCGCCGGTTTCCTGCGGGCACCTTTGCAAGCATTTCGATGTCCGCCCCGGGCGGGAGGGAACCGGGCAACCGTGAGCCGCACCGCCGTGCTGGCGCTGGGAGCCTCTCTGCTCGCTCCTCCGGCCGCTCCGCCCTACCTGTGGGCCCAGGATCCCGCGGACGACCCGGGGATGGTCCAACTGGAGGGACGGGTACTCGACGCCGAGAGCGGCGACGGTGTGCCGGGGGTGGTCATCCGGCTCTTCGGACAGCCCGGACGCCATGTCAGCGGCCCGGACGGCGAGGTGTCCTTCGAAGTCCCGCCGGGACGCTACGCGTTCACCGCGTGGAAACCCGGGTACGCCACCGTCGAGAGCAGCATCCCGGTCGGCATCGCCGGCGAATTCACCCTGTTGATGCACCGGCTGGGCGATGTGGACCTGGATGTTCCCGCGAGGCTCGTGGTCCGGGTGGGGGAATACGGATCGGGTCGCCCGGTCGAGGGGGCGGCGGTCTCGCTCCAGGGAGGCGGAGCGCGGAGCACCGACGCGCGCGGGATGGCCGAGTTCACCGGGCTGACGGAGCCCGCGGCCGAGTTGAGCGTCGACATGTTCGGCTATGCCGGGCGGACCGAGCAGGTCTCCCTGCTGTTGGAGCGGACGACCGTGGTGCAAATGGCGCTGACGGTGGAGGCCGTCGCGCTGGAACCCCTCGAAGTGGAGGTGCGCTCGCGGTTCCTGGAGGCGCGCGGAGTGTACTGGAGGATCGATCATGGCCGCGTCCAGCACCTCTTGACGCGCGAGACGCTCGACACGCTGACCGTGCTGACCGACGGATTGAAGCGCCTGCCCGGGATGCGGGTGGAATACTACGGCGGCCTGCCCCATGTCGTCGGGCGGCGGCGCTGCCCGTTGCGGGTGTTCCTGGACGGGTTCGCCCTCTACCCCGACAACATCGACGATGTGCTGCCGGAGGAGATCGAAGTGGCCGAGATCTACCTGGCCGAGCGGACGCCGACTCAATTCGGCGGGATTGACAACAAGTGCGGTGCCATCGTCCTTTGGTCCCGCCGGAAGGCCGGCCGGGGCCAGCAGTCCGTGGATAACGTCCCGGCACAACACCGAAACCATGAACGGAGGCCACCCTTGAGCGGACTCGAAGCGGGAACCAGCGCGCCGGACTTCTCACTCCTGCGGGTGCTGGGCGAAGACCCTGTCACCCTGTCGCAGCACCGGGGCGAACCGGTGGTGCTCATGTTCGTGCCGCTGGCGTTCAGCGGCGTCTGCACGAAGGAGTTCTGCCACGTAGCCGAAAACTGGAGGGTGTGGGGGTCGCTGGGGGCGCGGGTCTACGGGATCAGCATCGATTCGCCCTTCGTGAACCGGAAGTGGGGGGAGGAGATGGGGGTGCCGTTCCCGATTCTCTCCGACTTCAACAAGACCGCGGCCGCGGCGTACGGCGTGCTGCGCGAGGAGCTGGCGGGTCTGCGCGGGATCGCGGACCGCTCCGTCTTCGTCGTCGACGCGGACGGGTGTATCCGCTATTCGTGGGTCAGCGAGGACCCGCATGTGCTGCCCCCCTTCGACGACATTGTGGCCGCGGTCAGGGCGCTGGCGTAGGAGCCCGCGGAAAAAACGCCCACGGCATTCGAGCGGGTTTGTCCACCGACTCCCGGGAGTCCCCGGACAAGGCCCTGCGGTCCCTCACTCCTCGGGGTCGGGCTTGGTCCGCAGCCCCTTGAGCCGCGAGCGCCGCCTCTTCTCTTCGCGGCGCTTGCGCCTCTCCCTTCCCGGCACACCGGTGGGCACGCGCGGGGGGGCCTTGCGGTCCAGGGCCTCCAGCTTTGCGCGGAGTCGCTGGAGGGCGTCCTCGCGGTTGCGGTGCTGCGAGCGGTGCTTCCGCGAGGCCACCACGAGTCCGGTGGGCCGGTGGGTCAGGCGGACCCCGGATTCGACCTTGTTCTGGTGCTGGCCGCCCTTGCCGCCGGAGCGGAAGGTGTCCACGCGGCACTCGGACAACAGGTCGGCGCGGGCGCCCGGGGGTTTTCGCGGGGGCTGGTGACTCATAGACTGAAGATCACCTGTGCGGCAGAGCTTTCAATACCAACGCGATGGTTTTCGACCAACTGGACCGGCACCCGGGTCTCCGCTTCCTCTTCACACTCGCCATAGGGGTCGTCCTGATCCAGGGGTTGCGTTTCGGCGCACCCATCGTGCTGCCGGTCGCCCTGGCCGCGTTCCTGGCCGTCATCTGCCTGCCGATCGTGCTGTGGCTGCAGCACCGGGGGATTCCGCTCCTGCTGGCCATTCCCCTGACGGTGCTGGCCCTGGCGTGCGTGTTCGGCCTGCTGATCCTGGTGGGGACCCAGCAGATCCCCGAATTGCAGATGCTCCTCCTGGCCCAGGGCGAGGCGATCGAACCCGTGCTCGACGAATGGCTCCTGAAGGTGGAAGACCGCTTCGGACTTCCCGAGGAGGGGGGGATCAGGGCAACCGTCCTTGGGTTTACGGACATATCCACGCTGGCATCGCTGGCCACGGGAGCGACGACCTGGGCGCTCTCCGTCGTGTCCAGCATCTTTCTGGTCTTTCTTCTCCTGGCCTTCGCGCTCGGCGAGGCCGCCGTCTTTCCGCGGAAGCTGGCGGCGATCGTGGGCGACGCGGTGGCCTCCAACGAGCGGCTGAACGCGATCGTGGACGAAGTCCAGGGATACCTGGTGATCAAGACGCTGATCAGCCTTGCCACGGGTGCCGTGCTGGGCCTCTGGACCTGGGCGATGGGTCTCGAGCTCCCCCTGCTGCTGGGCCTTATCGCCTTCATTCTGAACTACGTTCCCACGATCGGGTCGGTGATCGCCTCGATACCGGCCCTGGCGCTCGCGCTGGTTCAGGTCGACGCCGCTGGAGTGTTCGCGGGCTTCGACCTGCAGAGGACCCTGATCGTGGGCCTCGGGTATGTCGTCGTGAACATCATTCTGGGCAACTGGCTGGAGCCCACCCTGATGGGGCGCCGGCTCGGGCTGTCGACGATGGTCGTGGTGCTGTCGCTGGTCTTCTGGGGCTGGCTGTGGGGGCCGATCGGCGCCGTGTTGTCGGTTCCGCTCACGATGGTGGTGAAGATCATGCTCGAGAATACGACCGACCTGAAGTGGGTGGCCGTGCTGCTGGACAAGGCGCCCCCCGCGGAGGCCGTGGCGGGGGAGGGGG
>CAZTOF010000623.1:0-3424 GCA_964615515.1 uncultured Gemmatimonadaceae bacterium | reverse complement strand
GGGTGGGTGGGGAGGAGCTTCTTCGCCAGGAAGTCGCGGTAGTTCCCGGTGGGGACAAAGCAGATTTCCTGCGATTCCGGCTTGTCGGCGGTCACCAGGCCGAGCCCGCGGGCGCGCGCCCGCACCTCGGGCTTGGTCAGTTCCCCCAGCGGGAAATGGAGGAGGTCGAGCAGGTCGGCGGGAAGCCCCCAGAGAAAGTAGGACTGGTCCTTGGAACGGTCGGCGCCCCGCAGCAGCCTGGGTTCACCCGCGCTGCGATCCAGCCGCACGTAGTGCCCCGATGCCACCCCGTCGCAGCCCAGCACCCGGCCGCGCCTGAGCAGGTCCCGGAACTTGGTGTTCGAATTGCAGCGAACGCAGGGGTTGGGCGTGCGGCCCCGGCCGTACTCGGCCACGAAGTCATCGATCACGTCGCGGGTGAACTCCTCCTCCACGTCGAAGACGTAGTGGGGAATGCCCAGCCGGTCGGCGACGAGCCGGGCGTCGCGGATGCCCTCCAGGCCGCAGCAGGTCTTCCTGCTCGCGGCCGCCTCGCCGCTGTAGCAGAAGGTCTTCATGGTGGCTCCGACAACATCGTGCCCCGCCTCGACCGCCATCGCCGCCGCCACCGACGAATCCACGCCGCCGGACATCGCGACCAGGATCCTCCTGCGGTCCGAAGTCCCGTTCACGACGCCGCCAGCGCCCGCGTACGCTCCACGGCATCGGCCACGGTGCGGACGATGCGGCCCGCGTCCCGGCTCCGGGTGAGCCGTCCGAAGCTGAGCCGCAGCGCCGCCGCCCCGTCGCCCGGATGGAGCGCCGCCAGGGTCCGGCTCGGCGCACTCGAACCGCTCGCGCACGCAGACCCTCCCGACGCGGAGATGCCCGACGCGTCCAGGGCGGCCAGGAGGGTGTCGGAGTCCGCCCCGGGGATTCCCAGCGACAGGATGTGGGGCGCCCGGCGCATCCCGCCCGCGTTGACCCGGACTCCCGGGATCCGCGACAGCAGGCCGGCCTCCACCTCATCCCCGAGCGCTCCCAGCCGGGCGCCTTCGGCAGGCATCTCCGCGACCGCCAGGCGCACGGCTTCCGCCAGACCCACCGCGCCCGCCACATCCTCCGTGCCGGGCCGCAGTCCCCTCTCCTGGCCACCTCCGAAGTGAAGTGGGACGAGCGTGCGGAAGTCCCGGGCGATCAGCGCTCCGGTACCCTTGGGCCCGTAGATCTTGTGTCCCGTGAGGGTGAGGAGGTCGGCCGGGACCTCCCCCCAGTCGACCGGGAGCTTCCCGACCGCCTGAACCGCGTCGCTGTGAAGAGACACCCCGTGGCGCCGGCACATCGCGCCGATCTCCGCAATGGGCAGCACGAGGCCGATCTCGTTGTTGACCCACATGCAGGAGACCACCGAGGGACGGGTCCCGAGCGCGGCCTCCAGGGCGTCCAGGTCGAGCCCGCCTCCGTCCAACCCGACGACAGTGTGCGCGGCCCCTTCCCGCACGGCCCGTTCGGCTGCCTCGAACACCGCCGGATGCTCGATCGCGGAGGTCACGACATGGGGGCGAATGCCCCGCGCGAGATCGTGGCGCACCCGTCCCAGCACGGCCAGGTTGTCGGACTCCGTCCCCCCGCGCGTGAAGAAGACCCTGTCCGCGGACGCACCCAGCGACCCCGCCAGCGTGGCCCTCGCGTCCTCCATGCGCCGTCTCGCCCGGCGCCCCCACGCATGCCCGCTGGAAGGGTTGCCGAAGTCGTCCGCCAATGTCGCGGCCATCGCCTCGGCCACCTCGGGCCGCACGGGCGTGGTGGCGGCGTGGTCCAGGTAGATGGGTCGTGCGTTCGAGTACACCGGCTGCTCGGGTTCGCGGGTGGGCGCTTTCGCAATATGGGGAAATGCGGCCCGGCGCGGGACGCGGGGCGCTCGCGGGTGCTTGATGCCCGCGCGTTTCCCAGTAACTTCAGGGCGCCGCGCGGGGACCCGCCCGCACCGGAGGGATCACCGCCGCCGCCGTGCGGAAACCGGACCGGGGTTCCCTCTGTCCGACACTCTTCCACGACTTCATGAACCTTCACGAATACCAGGCCAAGGAACTCTTCCGCGCCGCCGGCATGGCGGTGAACCCCGGCGAAGTCGCCCGTGATCCCGCCGCCGTGCGCGCTCTCGCGGATCGGTACGGCGGCAGCGCGGTCGTCAAGGCCCAGGTGCACTCCGGCGGCCGGGGCAAGGCCGGGGGCGTGAAACTCGCCCGGACCCCGCAGCAGGCGGCCGACCATGCCCGTGCCATCCTCGGCATGACCATCCGCGGTCTGACCGTTCACGAGGTCCTTGTGTCGCCGATCGAGGAGATCGCCACCGAGGCGTACGCGGGGGTTCTGGTCGACCGCGAGAGGCAGTGCCCCGTCTTCATGGTGTCCGCCGAGGGGGGTGTGGACATCGAAGAGGTCGCCGCCACCAATCCCGAAGCCATTCACCGTCTGCGGGTCGACCCCCGCTACGGGCTGCTGCCCCACCAGGCGTACTGGCTGGCGACCCGGCTGTACGGCGCTCCCGGCCTGGCCCGTCAGGGCGCCCGGATCATCTCGCAGCTCTACGCCGCGTTCGTCGACAACGGCGCGTCGATGGCGGAGATCAACCCCCTCATCTCGACCACCGGGGGCGAGGTCAAGGCGATCGACGCCAAGGTGAGCATCGACGACAACGAACTCTTCCGCCGTCCCGCCGTCGCCGCGATGCGGGACCCGGCGTCCGAGTCCCCCGCCGACATCCGCGCACGCGAAGCGGGACTCAGCTTCGTCAAGCTCGAGGGGAACGTGGGCTGCTGCGTCAACGGCGCCGGCCTGGCGATGGCGACGATGGACCTGGTCAAGTACTACGGAGGCGAACCCGCGAACTTCCTCGACATCGGGGGCTCGTCCAACCCGGACAAGGTCGTGGCGGCGCTCGAGATCATCACCTCCGACCGGGGCGTCAGGGTCATACTCTTCAACATCTTCGGCGGGATCACGCGCTGCGACGACGTCGCCAACGGGATCGTCGAGGCGGTGGGCAGAATCCGGATGGAGGTCCCGCTCGTGATCCGCCTGACCGGAACCAACGAGGAACCCGCCCGCGAAATCCTCGCCGAAGCCGGACTCGCCGCCGTCTCCTCGATGGACGAGGTGGTGGAGCGCGCCGTGCGGCTGGCCGGATGATGCGTTCACGGGCCGGCACCCCACCGCTCTCGGTGCTCGCGGGACTTTTCCGTGAAACTCCACCGTCCGGGACGGGAGTTTCAGCTCCGCGGGTTGGCCACCCCGACCGGCGCGGCCATGACCGTTATCCACGGACCGCCAGGGAGCGTCATGTCGATCTTCGTTGACGAGAGCAGCCGGGTGGTGGTGCAGGGGATCACGGGCCGCGACGGCTCCTTCCACACGCGGCAGATGATGGCGTACGGCACACGCG
>CAZTOF010000622.1:0-2303 GCA_964615515.1 uncultured Gemmatimonadaceae bacterium | reverse complement strand
GGGGGGGCGGGGGGTTGCCGACGTGGTTCGCCCGGTCAGCCCGCTACCGTCACTCCGAATTCACGCAGCCGCTCGAAGTCCGCCGGGTTCGCGGTGGCGACCGATGCGCCGTCGGCGAGGGCCGCGGCCGCGATCATGCAGTCGATGAGCGAGCCGCGACGGCGGCCGGATTCGTTGAAGAGACGTGCCGCCACCTCCGCGTCCTCACGCGCGAAGTCCCGATGGTGTCCGATGATCGCCGCGGCGGCCGCCAGCTCCGGCTGCCGGAGGGGCCCGCACAGGAACTCGGTCCACGCAACGGTGCTGATCCGCAATTGCTCGCCGCCCGCCAGCCAACGTCGAATAGCCCGGTCCTCGGAGGTTCCCCGAACCAGGGCCCGGATGAGGAAGCTGGTATCCAAATGGATCATTCGCTTCCCCGCCACGGACGCCGTGCGGAGGCGGAACGCTCGGCCGCGACGTCCCTTCCCCATTGCGTGAGGTCCACCCCGCGCTCGCGCACGCTGTCCTGAAGCCGGGTCAGCGCTTCCAGGACGACTCCGCCGCCCGTCTCGTCGGGGGCCATCACCGCGATTCGCAACGCGCGCCGAATGACCTCGGACTTGGATACCCGCCAACGCTCCGCAAGCATTTCCAGCCGCCGGACGGAGTCGACGTCGAGTGAGTAGGTGGATTTGATGCTGGTTATGGCCATACTGTAGGATATGGCCGTATCCTCTTCGCGTCAATTCAAACCAGCAACCCGTCCGCGATGACCTCCACAGTCGCCGGGCCGTCATGGTCCAGGGCCCTCGCCAGCGCCTCGTCCAGCTCCGCAGCCTCCGTCACCCGCACCCCGAATGCCCCACACAGCCGGGCGTACTCGGAAAAGTCCGGGTTGTGCAGCGATGTCTGCCAAACGTCCAGGTCTCCGGCGCGCTGCTCCTTGGAGATCTTGCCAAGCTCGTCGTTGTTCAGCACGAGGTGGGTGATGTTCATGCCGTATTTCACGGCGGTGGTGATCTCGGCCAGGTACTGTCCGTAGCCCCCGTCCCCGGAGACCGCGATCACCTGCCGCCCGCGGAACGGCGTCCCCTCTTCCTGCGTCGCGGCCCACGCCCCCAGCGCCGCCGGGTAGGCGAACCCGATCGAGCCCAGGTAGCCCGAAATCAACACCGCGTGGCGGCTGCACTCGAAGTACCGGCCGAAGGAATAGGCGTTGTTCCCCACGTCGATGGTCAGGATGGCATCGTCGTCCACCGCGCGCGCAAGTGCCGCGAAGACCGCCGCCGAGTTGACGCCTTCGCCGCGGTCGTCGGCCGCCCGCCGCGCCTTCTCGGTACGCCAGATCCGCCACCGTTCGGCAATCTCGTTCCGGTGGTCGCGCGATGCCGCCCCGCCCCGGGCCACCGCAGCCTCGAACCGGTCCACCGTGACCCCGATCTCTCCCCAAACGGGGACGTCCACCGCGTGGAACTTGCCCAGCGCCATCGGATCGAAGTCGACCTGAACGGTCGGCTTCTTGGGCGTGATCCCGGTGTGGTTGGAGAAGCTGGCGCCCAGCACGAGCAGCAGGTCGCTCTCGTTCATGAACCAGCTTGCGATCGGGGTGCCGCTCCGCCCCAGCACCCCGCACCCCAGCGGATGCGCGTCGGAGATGACCCCCTTGGCCTTGAACGTCGTGATCACGGGGCAGCGCAGCCGCTCGGCCAGCGCCGTGATCCGGTCCATGCCGAAGCGCGCGCCGTGGCCCACGATGATCACCGGCCGTTCGGCTTCCCTGAGCAGCCGGATGGCCTCGTCGAGCGCGTCGGCGGGCGGGGCAATGGCCCTGCGGGTCATGCGGCCGGCACGGCTTCCCGGCTCGCTCCCCTCCACCGCCGGCAGCACCTGGACCTCGTCGGGGAAGATCAGGTGGGATACGCCCCGGTTCAGGATCGCGCCCTTGCACGCCAGGTTGACCAGTTCGGCGTGCTTGCTGGTGTGAAGCACGGGCTGGCTCCACTGCGCGACCTTCCCGAAGGCGGCCTGCAGGTCGACCTCCTGGAAGGCGCCGGGCCCGAGCACCTGCGTGTCGACCTGCCCGGTCAGCGCCAGGACGGGCGAGCGATCCACGTTGGCATCCCACAGCCCGGTCAGGAGATTCGTCGCTCCGGGCCCCGCAATGGACAGACAGGCCGCGGGGCGCCCCGTGAGCTTCCCGTACGCCGAGGCCGCGAACGACGCCGCCCCTTCGTGGCGAATTCCCACGAAGGTCATCTCGCCCGCGGCTTCACGGCGCCGGATCGCGTCGGCCAGCCCCAGGTTGGAGTGCCCCACCATCC
>CAZTOF010000621.1:0-8038 GCA_964615515.1 uncultured Gemmatimonadaceae bacterium | reverse complement strand
ACCAGACGCGCGCGTTGATGGGGAATCTGTCGGGGGGGAATCCCCAGTATTCGTTTCGGGATTTGGCCGAGCTGCCCAGGCTTACGAGCTTCGAGGCGTCGACCGGCTCGGTGACGATCGAGACCGAGTCGCGGTATTCGGGGCGGTTTTTGTCCGTGCCGGAGCCGTAGTAGAGGGTGAGGACTTCGTGCGGGCCGGGAAGGGCGGGGTTGGGGTGGTCGAGGTAGTGGCCGGAAAGGACGGTCGGGGCGTCCGAGGGGGTGAGGTCGAGGGAGCCGGCGCAGGCGGAGGCCAGGGGGATGGCGAGGGCGGCAAGTGTGGCGTTGCGCCGGGCGCGGGCGGCGATTGTGCAGGATGACCGAGGGCTGCCGTCGCTTGGTGCCGGTCGGGCGGCTCGCTGTCTCCGCCGCGCGCGGCGGCTGGTCCGCGGACTTCGTGTCAGGGTGCGCATGGGGACAATGTTACGTTCTCGCGGGGCCTGGAGCGACCGCTACACGATCTCTCCGGCGTGCAACTCCTCCAGGAACTGCCCGAACGGGATGATGTCGATGCCGTCGACGTGACGACGGTCGTTTTCCGCGGTCACGATGATCGCCCTGCGGGGCCGGAACTCCTCGAGGAACGCCCGCATCGGCCTGAATGCCCGGGCCCGCACCCGGCTCTTCACCTCAACCGCCACTTCTCCGCGGCCCAGTACGAAATCGACTTCAAGCCCCGTCTTGGTCCGCCAGAACTCGATGGGAGAGTCCCTCTCCCGGTAGCTCCGGGAGGCGATGATCTCCAGTAGAATGAACTGCTCGAAGGCTCGCCCGAACTCCGCTCCGGCCGCGTCGGTGAGTCTTCGGCCGCACACCTGTCCGGCTACGCCGACATCGAAGAGGTAGAACTTCGGAGCCGACGTGATGCTCTTGCGCCCCGCACGCCGATGGAACGGTCGGATCAGGTAGCCTACCAGCGTGTCCTCCAGGATCTCGAAGTACGTCCGCACCGTCTTGGCGCTCACACCGCAGTCGCGGGCGATGGAGGCGTAGTTCAGGAGCTCGCCGTGACAGAATCTCAGCGCCTCGAAGAATCGCACGAAGGCGGCGGTGTTTCGGGTGAGCGCCTCGCTGGCGATCTCGTGGGCGAGGTAATCCCGAACATAGGCGGCCAGGGATCGCCGCGCGTGCGGCTTGCCGTAGATGCCCGGCAACAGCCCGTCGTTCATCGCCCTGAGCAGATCGAAGTCGGGCACTTCCGCCCACGTCAGCGGAAACATCTCGAACCTCCAGGCCCGTCCCCCCAACAGGTTCACTCGCGCGCGCCTGATCTTCCGGGCACTCGATCCACACAGGACGAAGGAGATGCCCCTGGATTCGATCAGTCGGTGAACCTCGTCGAGCAGGCCGGGAACCTTCTGGATTTCGTCGACGATGACGGGCTGGGCCCGCCTCGCCGGTTCCGACCCCAGTCTCTCACCCAGGCGCGACGGTCGCGCGCTCAGGCTCAGCATCACGTCGAAGTCGAGCAGATCGATGTAGACGCTGTCGGGGAATCGCGCGCGGAGGTAGGTGGACTTGCCCGTCTGGCGCGCTCCCCACAGGAACGCGGACTGTCTGGGGGGCAGGTCGATCGCAAGGCTTCGATGGTAACTCATCGGGAATCATATTCTGATTGGTGATGCCATTAGGGAATGTATTCCCGATTAGGCACGCCGTAAAGAGTCTGAGGCGCATCTCCTCCGATGGGGGTCGATCGGCTTCGAGCAGTGCTACGACTTCATCGCTGCCGGCCTCGGAATTGGCGAACCGGTCATCACGGCCGCATCATGAACGGTCACCAGCCGCTCGCACGGCGCATGGAGAAACCATCCGCCGCACGGGTGGTTGTCCACGGACTGCGGGTATCGGGCGGTCCCTCCCTGCCTGGCCCACCCCACCACAATAGAGCGAGCAGATGACCGCACCCAGACTCTGGACCGGAACCAGCGGCTTCTCCTACAAGGAGTGGAAGGGAAGCTTCTACCCCGACAAGCTGCCCGCCAACCGGATGCTGGAATACTACTCGCGGCGCCTGCCCAGCGTCGAGATCAACAACACCTTCTACCGGCTGCCGCGGGCCGAGATGCTCGAGAAGTGGGCTTCGCAGGTGCCTGACGACTTCGCGTTCGTGCTCAAGGCCAGCCGGCGCATCACCCACATGAAGCGCTTGAAGGACGCCGGCGACCCGCTCGACTACCTGGTGCGGACCGCGGTGGGGGCGCTGGGCGAACGGCTCGGCCCGATCCTCTTCCAGCTGCCTCCCTACCTGCGTGCCGACGTTCCCCGCCTGCGCGACTTCCTCGCGATCGTCCCGAAGGAAGTCCGCGCCGCCTTCGAGTTCCGCCACGACAGCTGGTTCAGCGACGATGTCTACCAGGCGCTGGCCGACCGCGGCGCCGCCTTCGTCACCGCCGACACGGGCGAAGGCGAGGCCCCGGTCGTGGAGACGGCGTCGTTCGGGTACGCGCGGCTGAGGCGGCCGGGGTATGGCGAGGGTGAGTTGGCTGGGTGGGCGGGCGCGCTGGCACGTCCCGGGTGGAGCGATGTCTTCGTGTTCTTCAAGCACGAGGACGAGGGGGCCGGGCCGCGCATGGCGGCGGGGTTTCGGGCGGTGTGGGGGTGAACTTTACAACAGCCCCTCGGAGCACGCCAGCGCCAAGCCGACCGCATCCACGCGCTCGTGCAGCCTGAATCGGGAGTCGCCGGGGAAGACGACCAGGACTCGATCGGGTCGCAGGTCATTGAGAGCCGAATGCATGGACCGGGTCATCCTTCGGAGCGCTGGTCCTCTTGAACTCCAGTCCGAGTCGGCGAGCGCCGTCCAGCACGAGGAGGTCGATCTCCGCTCCGCGGTGTGCCGCCCAGTAGTAGCTTTCGTCCCAATCGACCGAGAGAATGCGGAGTGCCTCCCGCATCGCGAATCCCTCCCAGGATGCGCCGCACTTGGGGTGCCCGAGGAGGGCGGACTCGGTCTTCAGCCCCAGCAGCGAGTGCAGCAACCCGGTATCGGCCAGGTAGACCTTCGGCGCCTTGACCTGGCGTTTCCTGAGATTCTCGAACCAGGGTCCAGAAACGCCGCATCGTCGCTGCGGGTATCGTGATCCCGAAAGGTGCGCACGAAGGCTGTCCGCCACGCCACGCTCCGCTCCTCGCCGGCCCGCGAGGAATGAACGCGGGAATCCACCGCGCAGCCAGAGTCGGTCGAGGGAATCGACCCCCGTTTCATCCGCCGCGAACGGGGTCAGTTCGTGGTAGGCGATGCGGCCCGCAAGCGACTCGGAAGACTGCCTCAGCAGCCTCGGATCGGCGCTGCCCCAGCGCCAGGAAACGAGTTCGATTGGCCGGCCGGTCGACAAGTACGCGAAGTACCCGGAACAGTCCCTCGCTGTGCTGCACCTCGTCGATGACGACCAGCCCGTCGAGCGAATCGAGCGCGAGCCTGGGATCGGCGAGGCGGGCGAGGTCGGTCGAGTCCTCCAGGTCGAAGAAGGTGACGCCGCCCTGTTCCTGAGCGGCCAAGTGGCGGGCCAGAGTCGTCTTGCCGACCTGCCGGGCACCCACGAGCCCGACCACGGGAAACTGATCAAGCAGGCGCCGGAGGCGCGCTTCATGGCTGCATGCCTCTTCGCCCCGGATCGATCACCCACGCCGACGTGTACCGGGCGGTGGCGTTCCGGGGGTGTTGGAGTGAGTACCCGGCGACTACCGCACTTCCTCAACCGGTCGGTTTTGAAGGCGCATGGATCCCACGAACCCCGAACCCGACGGCGGCGGGCGACTTCACGCGGCGGCTGGGAGAGGGGGGCGTAACCGACCTGATGGAGGCGGTCAACGCGGTGCGGCCGCAGCTGTGGCGGGCCGGGGCCGTGACCTGCTGGCGCCGGTGGCCTACGTGGACGTGGACGGGACGGTGGCGCCGACGCTGGGCGACAAGAAGGAGGGGATGGACCGGTCCTACAACGGGGTGTGGGGCTACCACCCGCTGGTCGTGTCGCTGGCCAACACGGGCGAGGTGCTGTATCTCGTGGACAGGCCGGGCAACGCGGTGAGCCACCTGACCGCGGCGGAGTGGATCGACCGGGCGGTCGCGCTGGTGTCGCCACACGTCGGGCGGGTGTGCGTGCGGGGTGACACGGACTTCTCGCTGACGGCCAACTTCGACCGGTGGAGCGACGAGGCGGACTTCATCTTCGGCTACGACGCCCAGCCGGGGATGAAGGCGCGGGCCGAGGCGCTGGAGGAGAAGGCGTGGAAGCGCCCGGAGCGGCGGCCGCGGTGGTCGTCGCGGACGGGGCGACGCGGAGAAGGCGGGAGGACGTAAAGTAAAGGCCCGCATCGTCCGCGAGCGAGGTTACGTGAAGTGAACAAGCGGCTCAACTGCGAGGACGTGGCGGAGTTCAAGTACCGGCCGGCCAAGTGCCGGGGACGTACCGGATGGTGGTGGTGCGCAAGAACATCAACCGGATGAAGGGCGACCTGACGCCGCTGGACGAGTTCCGGTACTTCTTCTACATCACCACGCGGCGCGACATCGGCGCGGCCGAGGTCGTCCGGCTGGCCAACGCGCGGTGCGAGGAGAACGCGATCGCGCAGCTGAAGAGCGGCGTCAATGCGATGCGGGTGCCCGTCTACGACCTGGAGAGCAACTGTTCATCCGCGAGATGATCCTAATACCCTGCCATGTCATCCGCCGGGCGCGGCGCACGACGCTGCGGATCATCGCCTGGCAGCCCTCCGTCGACCGGCTGTTGAGCACCTGCAGGACGATCGAGCGGACCGGCTTCACGTAACGCCAACCGTGTCCGTACGGCGTTGCTGATCGCGTTGGACCGGTTTCGGGGGCCGGTGTCTCCCGGCGTCGAAGAATGCCTCCGGGAGCAGGGCCGACACCCCGAGAACACCGTCTTCGACCCCGAGTCCGCTTCCGAAGGCGGCTCGAAGGCCGGAAGGAACGACCCGGCAAGCGCCGCACACGGGGAAAGCCGCGTCGGGTGGCGAACTCGCCTATTCTGGGTCTAGCAGGCCGTGGATAAACGCGTTCTGGGGGAAAGTCGCTTGTGCGTGGCGAACGCGGCGCAAAAGCGGGCCGGGTTGTGCAGGAATAGGGGATTTGGGCGTCTGCGGCCCGAATTCGCGGCTGTGACGGCAGAAATGGCCGACAGGAGCGGGAATACGGCTGTGGAATGGCGAATAAAAGCCGAAGCGGCGTCCGCAGCGTGGGCCGCGAGCTCGGCCTGCGCCCAAGCCAGACCCTGGAGGGCACGCGGGGTGCCGAAGCCGCACCGCCTCCGCATCAGCAGCCCGAGGTTGAAGGCCGCAGCCTGGACGAGCATCCGTTTTCGAATCTCCTCCTGCCCGCGGATGTGGACCCGCCGGACCTCCGGTCCCCAGCATGTGCGCGAAGGCACGCTCCACCTTCTCCCCGCGCCGGCGCAGCAGCCGCTTCCCCCGGTCGCCCCGGATCCGCCGGCGGTTGGCGTAGACCGCCTTCTGCGCGTCCCGCTTCCCCTTCCACCTGCGGCGGCCCCAGTTGGGTTCGCTCACGTAGCTTCGCTTCCCCCGCTCCTCCAGGTCCGTCATGGTCCTGTTCGAGTGGTAGCCCTTGTCGGCGACCACCTCCCGCGCCTCCCCGGCCCCCGCTTCCGCCAGCCGCCGGTCCGCCTCGTCCAGCGTCTCCTCCAACGACCCCGTGTCGCCGCCGTCCATCGTCTGCACCGTCGTGCCGACGATCGCGCCCGTATCCATGTCCACCGCCTGCTCCAGCTTGTGGCCCAGACGGGTCCGGCCGTCCTTCCTACTTGTTCGAGCCCTTGTTCGGGCGCTTGCGGTCCAGCTTCGCCAGATCCTGCCGCGTCGGCGTCTCGATCCTCGAGGCCACCGCCAGCTGCTCCAGCCACTCCTCGTACTCCGTCCCGTCGTCGCGCCGCACGATCGTGCGCATCGCCGCGTTGGCCTCCAGCGTCGTCGCGTCCACTCCCAGGGTCCCACCGCTCAGCAGCCCCGAACTCCCGGCACTGCTCTTCCGCGAACCCGTCGAACCCGTGCTCCTCCAGCAGCCCGTTCAGCGCCCGGTAGAACGGGTTGTCGAGCGCCCGGATGTCGCTGGTCGCCACGAACAACTCCTGCTGAGGAGCCCTGCGCCGCCTGCCGATAGCCATCGCCGTCTCCGTTGGCCGAGGTGCCTGTGTGCCCGCAATTTAACCAGCCTACAAAGGCACAGCCAGGTCCGACTTTTCCGTGAAACTCTTCCCTGTTTCAGCGCCGCGGGGTGGCCGGCCCACCGGGATGGCCATGAACGTTATCCACGGCCTGCTAGTAGATCCGTTCGCAACCTTCGAAGATGTATTCACGCCAGCACGACTTTTCCCCGTCCTCTTCGGTTACGCAAATCGTGATCGGGTTCCAAGTACACTCCCACACCTCATAGATGATGTTCACCCCCCCGGGACACATCATGAGCCCGCCGCCCGCGCATGGCACGGGGGGCGGTCTCGGCGGCTTCTCCAAGTGGGGTCGTCGGGTTACACACTGCTCCAGCTTTTCCAAATGTGTTTCCGATGCGGTCGTGTCCGCCATGTGGCCGAACTCATGGGCTATGGTCCTGACCGGGTCTTTGAGCGTATCCTCGATGAGCATAATATTTGCCAGCTTGCCGTTCCATCGCATAAACTCTGTAACCCCCCATACGGGGTGAATTTCTTGATTGTGCCATTGGGCCAATAGGTCGTGTCTTGGTACAGCGTGTCACCCCAGAAAAACATATGGGGTGTAAGTGCGCCGGTATCTAGAAACTGATCGAAACCCGCCGTCGCCGCCGCTTTCGTGTTGTTGATGAGGTTTGCGAGTTTGTCGCAACCCTTGGTCGTGTCCGTCACATTCCAGTCCGCGACCTCCAACGCCTTTTTGTATGTCTTACGGTCGGCGTCGTCCCACCATCTTGCCGGCGGAGGGGTGTAGAGCTCCGCGCACTGCCGGAACGTCAGCTTTCCCGGCGGTGCAACGGTTTTGCTGCGCCATGATACCGGCGGCGAGACCCGCCACCGCTAGCGCCGTGATAAGGTTTCCGCGCCCTCTCATTGGTTGCCGTCCTCCCCGGTGTAGCCGTCGAGCCATGCGTCCTCCGTCCATACCAGTTTCAGACTGTCCAGTCCGTGATGGTCACGCGCCGTGGGGTGAAAGAGGCTGTTGGCAATCTCCGTGAAACCGTCCGCCGTCTGACTCAAAGTGTGAAGGTGTTCCGGCAGATTCTCGCTCCACCAATAGCCGTCGCGGATGCTGGTCTTCTGCGGATAGTGGCCGATGTACTCGAAGTCCGGCGCACCCACGGCGTCTATCGGCTCAAACCGCGCGCCAAAGACGGTTTTCCCCAGCCAAAACGGGGCGTACACGCCTTGCCAGTCTCCGAACTCTTCCGCAAGGTCGAAAAACCGAGCGGCGAATCCCACCACGTCTCCCCGCTCGTGCGGCCAGTTTTCGGGGGAATAGGGGGCACGGGCTTCCCGTTCCTCTCGCGTTCCCAAGGCGGCAAGCGCTTGGGCCGTCATGTCGGCGAGACCTTGGAGGTACACTTCCGTCGGCTCGGTTGGGGGGCTGGCCGGGGGAGCCGTCCCCCCGGAGGGCTTCCGGGGCGGCTCGCAGGCCACAACCCCCAAGGCGAGAATCGCGGCCAGCTTCAAGGTGAATCGGTTCGGTCTCATTGGTCCCATTCTCCCTTTCGTCCGGGGCCACGGCCAGTGAACAGCCTCGTGCCGCCCCTTCCGGCTCGCAAACCCAATAATGGGTCCGCCATTCTGTGCACCCCGCCCCAAACCTGTCAAGTCAACTTCTTCAGTTAACGAACGCCCTGTGGCCTGACACTCACTTGCGATCCGGGCGACTAGCCCCCGGCTATGGAACGGAACGGTCGCGCGGCCGAGAGCAAATCAAAGCCCGTCCGAAATCGCCGCCTCCACCCTTTTACTGACGACTCCCGACCCCAGAACGCGCAATCCCCCTTCTCCACCGGCGGCCTGGCCCGG
>CAZTOF010000620.1:0-4310 GCA_964615515.1 uncultured Gemmatimonadaceae bacterium | reverse complement strand
TGAAGCTGAACGGCGCATCCATTATCTTCACCCCCGACGTGATGGCTGGTAAGTGTTCGTGATTCATCTAACACATTGAATCTAAAACACTTACCGCCTCACGTCGCCCCGCTTCCAGACCGCTCGTGAATAAGGCGGGGTGACACCTTACGCGGATTCCGCAGAAAGGGATGGATCTAGACCATGAGACTCAAACTGTTCCTGATCGGTACTCTGATCGTGCTTGCCCAGCCCGGATCGGCCATGGCGCAGGGGACGCTGAAGGGTATCGTGACCGACGCCGGCACCGGTGCTCCGGTCGTCGGCGCCCACGTCACGCTGCCGGACCTGAACATGGCCGCCAGCACCCTCGCGGGTGGTTCCTACGAGATCACCGACGTTCCAGCCGGGACGCACGCCCTGGCGGTCGAGCTGCTGGGCTACCAGCCCGTGCGGCTCGAGGTCGTCATCACGGACGCAGAGACGACCGAACTGAACGTCGGGCTCACCGTGGAGGCGCTCGAGCTGGGTGGCCTGGTGGCGGTGGGGAGCCGCGCCAAGCCTCGAACGGTGACCGAGTCGCCGGTGCCGGTCGACGTGATCCCGGCCCACGAGATCATCAACCAGGGCGACGTCGACTTCGCGAACCTGCTCCGCAACGTGGCGCCGTCGTTCAATGTGAACACCCAGCCGATCAGCGACGCGGCGACCTTCGCCCGCCCGGCCAATCTGCGCGGCCTCGCGCCCGACCACACGCTCCTGCTGATCAACGGAAAGCGGCGGCACCGCACGGCGGTCATCACCTGGTACGGCAACGGCCTCGCCGATGGCTCCCAGGGCCCGGACATCGCGCTCATTCCGGGCATGGCCCTCGAGCAGGCTGAGGTGCTTCGCGACGGTGCGTCCGCGCAGTACGGCTCTGACGCGATCGCCGGCGTCATGAACCTAGTGCTGAAGAACGACCGCTCCGGCGGGTCGATGGAGATCAAGACGGGGGGGTACCTCCGAGCCGAGGAGGCGACCAGCGTGCGCTTTCAGGAAGGCAGCGTCCCGGGAGACGGCGAGATGTACGCCATAACGGGCAACGTCGGCTTGCCGCTCGGCGAGACCGGCTTCCTCAACCTGACCGGCGAGTACGGCAACTCCAACAACACCGACCGCAGCACGCAGCGCAACGACGCCATCAAGCTGGTGAACTCGGGCAACACGCATGTCCGCGAACCCGCCCAGATCTGGGGTTCGCCCCAAGTGTCGAACGACATCAAGGTGTGGGCGAACATGGGCTACTTGCTCGAGGGCGACAGGCAGCTCTATTCCCACGCGAACTTCGTGAGCAAACAGGTGGAGGGCGGCTTCTACTACCGTAACCCGAATACGCGCAGCGGCGTCTTCGGCAGCGTTGACCCCGATGGGAACGGTACCCTCCTTATTGGCGACATGATCGACGCTCGCGACCAGGTGATCGATGGATCGGCCGGCTGCCCCGAGGTAAAGGTCCAGGGCGGCATCGTGGCCGACAGGGAGGCCTGGGCCAAGGTCCTCGCCGACGACAGCTGCTGGACCTTCCAGAAGTACTTCCCTGGCGGGTTCACACCGCAGTTCGGCGCCTACGTGATGGATATGTCCGCGGTAGTGGGCCTCAGAGGGGACCGGGACCGGCTGTCCTGGGACGTGAGCGGCAGTTGGGGCAAGTCCAACATGGACTTCTACATGTACAACACGGTCAACGCCTCGCTGGGACCCGACCAGCCGTGCGCCGACGACAGCAGGGACATTTCCTTCGTCGTCCCCGACCAGGAGTGCACGCCGTGGTTCAACCCCGGAGTCTACGACCAGCAGGAGATGAACCTGAACCTGGATCTCGCCTACGAATTCGACGACCGGCTCAACGTCGCGGGCGGTGCCGAACTCCGCAACGAACGCTTCGAGATCGTTCCGGGAGACGAGCCTTCGTGGACTCCTGGCCCGCTGGCCAGCCAGGGCTTCACCCCGGGCTCCAACGGATTCACCGGATTCGGGCCTCTGACGGAGGGTGCCTGGAACCGCGTCAACTTCGCGGCCTACGGGGATCTGGAGATCGCGGACCGCGACGCCGGCTGGTCTCTTGGGTTCGCGCAGCGAGCCGAGTACTTCTCCGACTTCGGCGTCACGGCGAACGGCAAGTTCGCCGGCCGTCTCAGCCTTTCCGATGATGACGCCCTGCGGGCCAGCGTCAGCTCCGGATTCCGCGCCCCCACGCCCGGGCAGCAGAACGCCTTCAACATCTCCACGATCTACGATCCCGAGATCATGGACCTGACCAACAACGGCACAGTTCCTTCGACCGGGAATCTGGCGGCGGCCTACGGCGGTCAGCCTCTGAAGCCGGAGAGATCCGTCAACATCGCAGTGGGCATGGTGCACGAGCGCGACGGCTTCAGCTTTTCGGCGGACGCCTTCCTGATCGATGTGAGCGACCGTCTCACGACCAGCAGGAACTTCACCCTCACCCAGGCGCAGGCCGACAGCCTCGTGAAGCTCGGGATCATCACGGACGACGAGGTCCTGAAGCGCTTCCGCTTCTTCATCAACGACTTCGCTACCCGCACCACGGGCATCGACCTCGTGGCGGCCTGGGAATTCCGGGGTGACGTCGGCACGACCTCGGTGACCAGCGCCTGGAACTACACGAAGACCGCGGTGACGGAATGGAATCCGGAGACGCTGAGCGACCACCGCATCCGCATCCTCGAAAACGGGCTCCCGGGGGTTCGCGGCAACGTCGTCGTCAACCATACCTTCGCGGCCGGCACCCGCTTCCTGGTGCGCGGCAGCTACTGGGACGGATACTTCGACGGCGAGCAGCCCTACTACGAGTTGACTCCCGACGATACCAAGGACTACCCGCCCCGCTTTCTCCTGGACATGGAGGCGGCCCACACCTTCGCGGATCGCTGGACGCTCACTGTTGGTGGAACGAACGTGTTGAACACCTATCCCGAGGAGTATCCCGGCGCGGCGGAAGGCGTCGGCAACACGTACGGCCAGTTCACCCCCTTCGGCTTCAACGGCGGCTTCTACTACACGAGGCTGGGCTACTCCTGGTAACCCGTCCCTGACCCGCCTCCCCACCCCGGCCCCGGGTCGGCTTCGCGCCGGTCCGGGGCCGGCTTGGGTCGCGGTAGGCGAGGGGACGGAGGAGCTGGGCAGCGAAAGCCACAACACAAAGACATTCGCCTCCAATGTCAAGGGGGAAGATCTCGTCTTCCTCGGTACTCCCCCAACCGCCATCTGGACGGGGAACAAATGGCGCCCGCTACGCGGCCCTGGGCCTCCCCGCGACCGGCTGGAGGACGAGGCCGACCGCGCCGATCGGGCGGGCCGCATCGATCGGGAGCGGCATCCGTGAACGCCTTTCGTGCGCCGCCCCTACGCCGCCCGCCGCTGACGCCGAACACCTCGCACGCGGCGATGTGCCCAACCCTTGCAAGCACTGCATCGGCATGCAGGCCCGGGTCACGGTGGTGGACATCGCGAAGCTGTCGCGCGGGCCCAGCGCGTCGTGGTGGGGGTGGTGCTGCGCAGGACCTTCAGGGAAAGGGAAGAGACGGGCTCGCGCAACCCCCTCCTCTTCGTCGTCCTGGACGAAACTCAACCACGTACGCGCCGCGCGAGGGCCGCAGTCCGGTCACCTGCCGGCCGGGCCGCGCGGAGTGGTCGCCCGGCCCGGCCCGGGTCAGCGGTCCCCCGTCTTCCTACATCCGGACCCTCTGGACCCGCTATTCCCGGTACCTGCGCCTGGGCGAAGCGCGGGGTCATCCGTCGGCGGGGATTGTCCGCGCGTCCGCACGTCCTACCCCGCCGGCTCCAGCCGCACGATCGGCGTCTTCCCGCCCCCGCGCGCCTCCAGGGCCACGTAGATGTAGCCGTCGGGTCCCTCGCGCACGTCCCGCACCCGCCCCATGCCGCGGAAGATGGTCTCCCTCTCGACCACCCGGCCGTCCTCGATGGCGAGCCGGTCGATGTTCCGCCCCGACAGCCCCCCGGCGAAGAGGTCGCCCCGCCACTCGGGGAACTTGTCGCCCGTGTAGAACGTCAGTCCCGACACCCCGATCGACGGCACCCAGTAGTGCAGCGGCTGCTCCATCCCCTCGGCGTGAGTGGACGCGTGGATCGCCGTCCCTCCCCTGTAGTTGACGCCGTAGCCGATCACGGGCCAGCCGTAGTTGCCGCCGGGCGTGGCGACATTGACCTCGTCGCCCCCGCGCGGCCCGTGCTCGGTCAGCCAGAGCGCCCCGGTTTCGGGGTGGATGGCCAGCCCCTGCGGGTTGCGGTGGCCGTAGCTCCAGATC
>CAZTOF010000619.1:0-1787 GCA_964615515.1 uncultured Gemmatimonadaceae bacterium | reverse complement strand
GGACTACGACCCGCCCTCGCCAGCTCGACGATCCGCTCCTTGAACTCGGGCGGATACCGCCCTCGCCTTCTTCCAGCCATGGCTCACCTCCTTTGGTTCACCCAAATGGAAAGGTGTCCGCCATAGCGGGGCAACTCCATTGCTGGGGATACTCTGACGTCGGTTACCAAGACTCGGCTGAAGGAGGAAGAGGGGCAGCCACCGATCCGCACGGCTAGCAGTTTTCCAGCTTCCACCAATGCCACGAAGGTATTTTCCTTCCTCGGGTCTTTCGGCGTGGGAGTAACCGGACATCCTCAGCTTGGTGACCGAAACGTGGGGTCAATCATACGCGAGTTGGGGAGAGAACTCACGCCCGCCACCGCCAAGGGCATCGAGAAGGCAGCTAAGAAACTCGGTGCTCGCGTGCGCCAGCAGATGAAGAATCCAGCTGAGAGTGTCCGATTGCTGATCTGCGGATACGAAGAGGGTCAGTCCCATGCCGTGTCTGTGGTGGTGAAGAGCTCTGGGGTAGCGCTCCCGAAGGATGGGCCTCCGGCGATTGGTCCAGGGGTCACCGTAAACGGCGAGGGATATGTAGTTCAGACCCTATGGGCGTTGGCGAAGGAACGGAAGAGCGAATCTGGGCTCGCCTTCTTCTCGTTGCGAGACGGCATCGAGTACGCCAAGTTCCTGATCCGACTGACCGGAGACTACCAGCGGTTCGCTTTGGAGCCGCAGACCGTAGGCGGTGGAATTGATGTCGGAATCATCGACCAACTGGAGGGATTCAAATGGGTTCAAAAGGCAAGCCACGTGGTGCTGGAGAAGTGATCGAACGGGTCACGGTTCTGGTGGGTGAATCGCAGTCAGCTAGTGTGACGGCGAAGCCTCCACCCTACGAACGGAGGGTCGTCCCGCGTGAAGAGAAGCGGTCAGGAAACTTCCAGCCGACCATGAGGGACATCACGGTCCAATCCTGACCCGGAGGGGCGCTTTCGAGGGGGGCTGGCTGGCGACGGCCGTGGAAGCCGCGTCGCGAGCTGTTGGAGAGGGGGTTCGCCCGCCCCGGGGACCAGGCTCTACCCCCCCTTCGTTAGACCGACATCCGAGGCGTGTGGATGATGAGTGAGCAGAACGAGCGTGTCGCCCCGAAGATCGAGCCCAGGGAGGGTGCCATATACTTCGTGGTCAACGATGCCGGCGAGCCGGTTTCGGACCCATGCCACAGCCTCTACGCTGCTCGTGGCGAGAGGGATTTCGTTGACGATCCACCAGCCAAGGACCATCGCGGGTCGGAGCGGAGGCGATACCGGATCGTCAGGGTCCCATGGCGAGCAGATCCCGGGAAGGCCACGGTCGTCGACGATCCGCGAACCGGTGTCGGGTATGGCCCGGCGTAGTTCATCGCGGGTGGTTCGCAACCAATGCGGGTGAACGCCGGGGCGTGTGTGGCGAAGGGAGGGACAGTCACTGCTCAGCGACCGCCGAAGCTGGCCGATTTCCGCCCCACCGGGGGAGCGGCCGGGCGGAGCGGCCGGGCCGGGAGAGGTAGGGGGGCAGCGAAGGAATTGCGGCCGAGTCATCGCCTGTGAGCGCCTGTGAGGCGATCGGGGCCCGCTGGGTGTTTGTGAGGGCGTCCGGGGGGTCTCGAGGCGTCCTGGGCGATTCTGGAGCGTGGTTCAATCCCCCGATCTAAGGCGGCCGGCGTGAAAGGTGCGGCCCTGAATCCCGAGAGGGGGTGTCCACAGTGCATTTCGGATAGCCGGGTGTAATCGGGGTGGGGGGGTGCCCATTCCCTCCTGCGG
>CAZTOF010000618.1:0-1962 GCA_964615515.1 uncultured Gemmatimonadaceae bacterium | reverse complement strand
GATCGGCGCCAGCCCCGGATAGACATGACGCAACAGTTCCACCGCGCACCGCTCGAACACCTCCGGATCCAGTCTCCCCGCCAGCCGTTCCTCAATCGCGCGATAAAGCGGATCCCTGACCACCTCACCCCCCGATCAGCCAGACCAGCAGGCCGGTCGGGACCGCCACGAACTCCGGATCGCTGAGATCCAGGGCACTCCTCGTGGCCATGATGCCCCGCCAGCTCGACGCCCTCATCGTCCGGGCAGCCCGCTTCCACCGGTCTCCGTCCACATACTTCGATTCGATCGCGAGATCCCCGAATCCCGGCCCGACGAAGTCGATCTCCTTGCCCGTCCTGGTTCGGTGATAAAGAACGGAGTCGAAGTCCAGGTACCCACGCGGATCCTCTCGGGCGAACGACCTGACCAGGGCCATTCCCAACTGCTGTTCGGAGAGCGGGCCGAAGTCGACCGGGGGTCGGGCGCGGGGGGAAAGACGCGCGTAGACCGGGTCGGTGAAATAGGTCTTCCCTTGCGAACGGAGCGCCGGCCGCAGGTTGCGCTCGAGATAGCACGGCCACACGACGAAGCTCTCGCGCAGGGCGTCGATTCGGCGACGAACGGTGTTTCCGGATGTGCCGGTGTCTGTAGCGATGTCGTGGCGGTTGGTCGGCGACGCGATCCCTCTCGCCAGTCTTTGAACAAAGGCATCGGTCTGTGTGCGCGACCACCGGGCCTGCCCGAAGGCCTCGCCATGGATCGCGTCGAGCAGGCTCCTCCGGAGGGCGCGGTCGATCCCCTTTCCGCCGACGTCGAAGTCCCGGCTGAACGCGGACGAAAACGCGCCAGGGGGCCACAAGCCACCGGTCTCGTAGGCGGCGACGGCCTGCGGGAAACCCCCAACGGTCAAGTAGGTCTCCCATTCCTCGACGAACCGGTGCATCCAGGGGGCCAGAGCCCGAACCGCGTCCGCCAAGGTGGCATGGGTAAGGTCGGCGACGGCAACGGGTCCCAAGTCGCTCGGCGGTGGGACGGTCATGTCATCCGGATCGCCGCTGGAACGGACCTCTACGAAGTTGCGAAACGACATCGGCAGGAGAATACGGTCGGAATCCAGGGCGTCCCCCCTCCTGCCGGCCAGCGCCTTGACCGCCTCGGTAAGGTCGGCGGCGGAGGAACCTGTGAGAACCACGGTGTCCAGACCGAAGCGAAGATCGTTGTCGCGAAGCCATTTGACCGCGGCAGGCCAGCCGTCGGCAATCGCGGTGATCTCGTCGATGAACCAGAATCGGCGTCCATCGCGGGAGGTCAGACCGGCTGCGGCATCGACCGCTCTGCGCAGGTCGGCGGCCGTCAACCCGTCGGCGGCTATGTGGATGATCCGCCGGGGATCCTCGCCGCCTTCAATGAGCTGCCCTATCTTCTTCTTCACCTCCACCGACTTCCCGACCCGCCTTGGGCCGCGGAGCAGATAGAGGCCGCCCGGTATCAGGTTTCCGAGGACATCCGCGGAGTACTCGAACGGAGCTTCGCGGGCCCGGCGCAGATCCAGGTCCCTGAGGACCCACGTTCGGGGCTCGGCCCACCAGGCGGTGCGGGCCAGGGTGTCTCGCAGGTCCCGTGTGGTCGGCAGGGGATGGCTCCAGCTAAGGAGTGATCGTTGGAAGAGATCGGAAGGTATCCTGCTTCGGGTACCGAATCAAGATGTGATTCCCTATATGTTGATAGAATGGAGAATATTCTATAGTGTTTTTGTGATATATGGAAAATAATTCATAGATTTTTCGCCATTACCATTCAGGATGATCGGAGCATGAACCAGCGAATCCGCCTTGGCGTTCATCGTCGCGACCGTCACCTGCCAACCGGACGAACCGTCCGAAGACAATGCCGACACCCCCAGCGCCACGGATGCGACGACCTTGAGGGACGGCCGCATCGTCGTGGTGGACAGGGGCTCGGACGAGCTGAGGGTGTTCG
>CAZTOF010000617.1:0-2286 GCA_964615515.1 uncultured Gemmatimonadaceae bacterium | reverse complement strand
GTGAGCGAGCTCCCCCTTGCCGCGCGGCTCCGCCCGGCAGGGGGGAGCTCGCTCACTTCACGGAGCACATGCTCCTGTCGGATCGCGGCGGCCGCACCGAGATGGAGATCAAGGACGCCGTCGAGCGGCTCGGGGGGGAACGAAACGGGCTCACCTTCGCCGACCACACCTGGTTCTACGTCAACATCGCGCGGGAGCACGGGCTCTTCGCCATCGAGTGGCTCGCGGGCATCCTGTCGCCGCACGGCATGGAGCCGGAGGTTGTGGAGCGGGTGCGGCGGCCGGTCGAGATCGAAAAGCGGGCCCGCCCCCGCCAGCTCTTCGACCACCTCCGGGTCGGCCTCAACCCCGCCTGGCTGCTCCCGGGGGACTTCTGGACGCGCGAGTTCGGGATGGAGCGCCGGCCGGACCCGTTCCCCGACATCCGGAGAAGCCTCCGGCGGATCACCCCGGAGGACCTGCGCGGTTTCTACGACCGCTACTACGCCCCCGGCGCCATCACCGTCACAATCGTCGGGGACCTGGACCGCGACCGGGCGCTCGCGGCCGCCGAGCGCACCTTCGGGACGCTGCCCACCCGCCCCGTCCACCGCTGGGAGGTGGCGGTCACGGATCCGGGGCGCGGCCGGGCGACCTACGCGTGGGAACTGCGGGCCAACGTCGAGTACCGGTCCCGGCACAAACTGTTCAACCCTTCCGCCGATGAGCTTCTCGCCACCCTCTTCGCGCGCGACATCCTGAACCGGCGCCTCAACCAGCGCCTGCGCTTCGGCGCGCGCAAGGCGGTCTACGAGGTCACCGCCCACCTCGTGACGCGCGGACCCGCGGCGTACCTGGAGCTGACCAGCCGGATCGACCCCGACGACTACGCCTTCGCCACGGCGGCGATCGGCGAGGAGATCGACTTCCTGCGGCGGGGCTCGCTCGACCCGGACCTCTTCGAGGCGGACCGCGCGGCTCTGGTGGAGCGCCTGCGCGCATCCAACCAGACGGCCGAGTCGCTGAACCTGTGGACCCGGAACCACTTCCGCGACCCCTCCGTCTTCACCGACTTCCCCGACGTCCTCTCGTTCTACCGGGACCTCACGCAGGAGCAGGTCGCGGCCCTTGCCGAGCGGATCTTCGACCCGTCGCGCCGGGTGCTCACGGTGACCCGCGCCCGCCCGGTCGGCCAGGGAATCCTGGTGGTCGCGCTGGCGGCGCTGGCCTGGGTCACCCTGCGCGTGCTCGCGGTCCTGCTCACCAGGCCCATCCGGATGAAGGGGCTCCGCTACATCGGGCGCTTTCGACTGCCCGCCCTCATTCGCGCCGCCTACGCCCTGGCGGCCGCGATGGCCGCGGTGGTACTGGCCCGCCTGATCCTGGCCGGCTACGGGTGGGCGGCGGGCCGCTGGATCCAGAGCATCGACCACTACGGCGTTCAGGCCGTGGGGAACGCCGCCGTCTTCGTCATTCTGATCGCGGTATCCAGCCTTGTCGTCGCGGCGGCCCCGCGCCGGATCCTCCTCTTCGACGACCACGTCCGCATCAAGTCGCGCGCCTGGCGCTCGCGGATTCTCAAGGCGGAGGACATCGCCGAAATCTCGGTTCGCCGCTTCCGGAGCGTCTGGCTGAGCCGCGACATCCTGCGCAGCCCTCCGCTCGCCTTCGGGCTGGTGCGTCCGGGCATCTACATCAAACCCGTGACGGGCCGCAGCTACTTCTTCCGCAGCCGGGACACGGAGGAGCTGGCCGAGGTGCTGACGGCGTGGTGGGTGGAGGGGGTGGAGCCTGCCTCACGGGATGTCATGTAGAGTTTACATACGCTAACGGAGCAGGGACTCGGCCCTCGGCCCTCGGTCCGGGAGCCCCGAGCTGTCCGCGGGGCTCAACCGGAAGCGCAGGGCGTTGCTGAAGTGGTAGTCGCTGATCCAGTCGGGGGGAACGCAGTAGGACATGACGTCCTTCGTGGACGGAGCCACCAGTCCGCCGTCATCGCGGAAATCGTAGCCCCAGGCCCCGATGGACCCTTCGGGATGGGCGGCCCGGACGCTACCGATTGAGTGGCTGGACATATCCCTCGCTCCCTTCCGGGTTGAATGCCGGAGACCCGGCGCACTACCCAGCCTCGCTGCGTCATTGTTTCAACGATATGAGTATTGTGACTCCAGCCGCACGATGCACGAAATGGTTTTCGCCGCGCGGGCGGCGAGGCGTCATTCGCGGGCCAGTTTCGCCTCCAGCCCCTCCCACTCCCCCATCAGCCGCTCGATCCCGGCGACCAGCTCACGCCGTTCGGCCTCCAGC
>CAZTOF010000616.1:0-5888 GCA_964615515.1 uncultured Gemmatimonadaceae bacterium | reverse complement strand
TGTGGGGGAACGTGGGGCTGGTCGTTGCCGGTGCCCTGGGGCTCGGGTTCGGGGGGAAGGCGATGGTGGAGGGGGCGTCGTATCTGGCGCTGGTGCTCGGGGCGAGTCCCGAGGTGATCGGCCTGACCGTTGTAGCCGTGGGGACCTCGCTTCCGGAACTTGTGACGTCGATCGTGGCCGCGGCGCGCCAGCAGACGGACATTGCGGTCGGCAACATCGTGGGGTCCAACATCTTCAACCTCACGGCGGTGCTGGGAGCATCGACCCTGGTTCGCGAGTTCCCCGTCAATCCGACGATCCTGACCCACCAGCTTCCGGCGGTACTGGTCATTTCGTTCCTGGTCTGGCCGGTGACCGCGAGTGCCCGCACGGTGAGGCGTTCCGAGGGTCTGCTGCTCCTGGCGGCCTACTTCACCTTCACGGTCTGGATCACCCTTGTCGATTGACCGCGCCCGGACCGCCGGCGGGGGCGTTCACCAGGAGTGGGCCGCGCGGCTGTCGCGGGTGGAGTCCCGCAACGTCACCTTCATGCAGAAGCCCCCGCCCTTCTGGACGCACGCGTCGGGGGGCGAGGTGCGGGATGCGTCCGGCAACTCCTATCTGGACCTGTCGGGAGCATTCGGGGTGGCCTTCGCCGGTCACCGCCATCCTCGAGTCGTGGAGCGGGTCCGGGAACAGGCTGGGCGGCTCGTGCACGGAATGGGCGATATTCACCCGCCCGCGGTCAAGGTCGAATTCCTCGAAGCGCTGGCGGCCCGGCTGCCCTGGCCCTCATCGCGGACGATCCTGGGAATGAGCGGCTCGGATGCTGTCGAGGCCGCCCTCAAGACAGCCCACCTGGCGACCGGAAAGCCCGGTGTCATCGCCTTCGGGGGGAGCTACCACGGCTTGACGCTCGGTGCCCTCGCGACCACCGGACGGGAGCACTTTCGCCGCCCTTTCACCCGGCGGCTCGCGGACCATGTGCGCTTCGTCCCCTTTCCCGATTCCCCGGCCGCAGCCGGACAGGCGCTCGCCGAGGTGTCCGAGCTCCTGAGGCGCACGGCACCGGTGCCGGTCGGCGCGGTCATCGCGGAGCCGATACAGGGCCGCGCCGGGGTACGCATTCCTCCACCGGGATTCCTGGCGGAACTCGGCGGGCGGACGCGCGCCGGCGGGGCATTGCTCATCGCCGACGAGGTCTTCACGGGGATGGGGCGCACGGGAGCCCTCCTCGGGTGCGAGCACGACGACGCCGTCCCGGATCTCATCTGCCTGGGCAAGGCACTGGGGGGAGGAATGCCCATTTCGGCTTGCTGCGGCCCGGCCGCGGTCATGGATGCGTGGCCGCCGTCAACCGGCGAGGCCATCCATACGAGCACATTCCTGGGCCATCCGCTCGGTTGCGCGGGTGGATTGGGTTTTCTCGAAGCCCTGGATGCCGAGGACCTCGTCGGCCGGGCGAACCGGCTCGGCGAGCATGCTCTCGCCTACCTCAAGGAGAATCTGGACGGCTGCGGTGGTGTGGTGGAAGTGCGGGGGCGGGGATTGATGCTTGGTGTCGAGCTCAGTAGAAACCGCCGCTCGGGGCCCGCGGTGGAGATCGCCGGGAGGTTGCTGGAACTGGGGCTGATCGTGCTCCCGGCGGGGGAAGACGGCGAGGTCGTGGAGTTGACGCCTCCGGCGACGCTGGCCCGGGAGGAGCTGGACGCGGGGTTGGCGATCCTGGTGGAGGCGGTGCGCTCAACGCGCTGAAGTCGCGAAATCGATCCGCTCCGCGAGGCTCAGGTCCCGCTGGGTAACGCCGCCCGCGTCGTGCGACCAGAGCCGCAGAAAGACCCGGTCGTAGCGGATTCGGATTTCGGGGTGATGGTTCAGTTCATCCGCGATGGTAGCCACGCGGTTCACGAACACGATGGCGCTGCGGAACGAGGGAAAGACGTATTTCTTGCGGATGGTGTCGTCACGGAACTTCCACCTGTCATGGGCTGCGGCCCACGCCTCGACCACCTCCGGTGGAAGTCTCTCTTTCATCAAGGTTGCGCCGTCTCACAAGCGGGTTGGGGTGTTCCGCCCACAGCTCTCGGGCCATGAAATATAATGACAATGGGAAACGTGGCAACCCCGGGCCCCAGGCTGCAGCCAACCGGGTGAGGGATGACGCGGACCCGACCCGGCGACACTACTTGGCACCCGCAACCGACTAGGATACACTTGTTTGCGATGGTTCGTCATCCTGTGATCAGGAGTGGAGAGCAGCGTGTGAAGAATGACTCCAGCGAGGTGGCGGCAGCCTGTCCGCCGCCCGCCTTGGTTCCCACAGCTTACGCGACAGGTTACGAAAAAGCCGCGAAGCTGGAGCCCGCGCTGGCAGCCGCGTACATCCGCCACACCACGATCGGCGATCCGCTTGCGGACGCGGTGGCCGCGGATCTCGTGTCCTTTCCTTCCAAGCAGGTTCATTCTCTGTTGGCCGCGGTGCTGCAGAACCCGCAGGAGCTTCCTCCGGAAACCCCGGAGTCGCTTCGGCGCTTCATGGCCCATGCCCTCGAGGTACCGGACTGGTTCGACGAGGACATCGCCATGGTCGCTTCGCGGGCGTTTCTCCGCAATTCCGACATCGTGCTCGCCGCCCTGGTGGGAGGCAGCATCGTCGAGGGTTTTGCCACGCTGATCAGCAAGTCCTTCCGCATCAGGGGTCGGGTCACCGTTTCGGGCGTGCGCCGTCTCAAGCAGAATGGGTTGCAGTTGATCGAGCAGTACCTCCCGGGCGGAATGAGCCCGCTAGGGGACGGCTGGAAGCTGACGCTGCGGGTGCGTCTGGTCCACGCCCAATCGAGGTTGCTCCTCGCGAATTCGGATGAATGGAGTCATGAGCGGTACGGGTTGCCGATCAGTGCCGCGACCGTTTTGCTGGCCGGCTCCGCCTTCTCGGGGCGCCTGATGGAGCATGTGGCGACGCTGGGGGGCGATTTCAGCCGGGAGGAGCGCGAGGCCTACGTCCACGTCTGGCGCTATACGGGGCTCCTCATCGGGATACCGAAAGAGATTCTCTTTCGTGACGAAGAGGCTGCGGTGCGTTCGTTCGAGGTCGGCAGATTGTGTGAGCCGCCTGCCGACGAGGACGCGATCATCATGGCGAACAGCATCGTGAACAGCGCGCCTCTGGTCATCGGCATTACGGAGGTGGCGGCCCGCCGCAAGCTTGCCAACTATGCGTACCAGATCTCCAGGGAGCTGATCGGCGGTGAACTTGCGGACACGTTTCTGTTCCCGAAGACCAGACGCAGGGCGGTACCCGTCCTCAGGGTTCAGAACCGGATCAAGCGCCTGGTCGGCAGGGTGGTGCCCCGCTGGCGCCGGAGCAAGGACCTGGAGCGGTTCAGTGCCCTCATCGACTTCGTGAATCTGGGCAGACTCGAGCACTCGTACAGTCTGCCTACGACGCTCCACGACGAGGAATCGGAGGACTGGTAGGACCGGACTGCCGTCCCCCGCGCCGCTCGCGCCATGACCTGAGGTTGAACTGGACCATGACGAGCGCGGGCACGACCAGCATCAGCAGGAATGTCGCGACCAGGACGCCGAAACCCACGGATGTCGCGAGCGGCACCAGGTGCTGGGTCTGCACGCTCCTTTCGAATATGAGCGGCGCGACGCCCAGGAAGGTGGTTACCGAGGTGAGCAGGATCGCGCGGAAGCGCGCCTTGGCCCCGGCGATGACCGCGTCGCGCGGCTTCATTCCGGCCTGCGCGGACTGGTTGATGAACTTGATCATCATCAGAGAGTCGTTGACGACCACTCCGCTCACCCCGATGAGTCCCTGGATGGACGAGAAGCCGAGACTGAGCCCCAGCATCACGTGACCGAGGAGCGCGCCCACCAGGCCCAGCGGGATCGCGGCCATGACGATGAGGGGCTGCGCGTAGGAGCCGAAAGGGATCGCCATGAGGGCGTACATGACCAGCAGCGCGAAGAACACGGCCCGGGGCAGCGCCGCGTTCACTTCCCGCTGTTGCCGCTGCTCTCCGCCGTGGGTGTAGGCGAATCCCGGATTCTCTTCCAGAAGCCGGGCAAGGAGCGTGCGCTCCAGATCGCTGTTAACCGCCTGGCCGGTGACGACCCTGCCGTCCACGCCGGCGGTGACCGTGATCACCCTCTGCCCGTCGAGCCGGTGGATGGTGGTGGGAGACCTGGCGAACCGGGCGGTAGCGACCTGGCCCAGGGGGACTTCGCCGCCCGCCGGAGTGCGCACCGGGTAGTCTTCGATGTCGGCCGGGGAATCCCGGTCTTCCTCGGGGAGCCGCACGTACACCTTCATGTCCTCCCGGCCCCGCTGCACCCTGAGGGCTTCGCTGCCGAAGAAGGCGGATCGCACCTGCCGCGCGAAGCGGTCCAGAGTCAGGTGGAGGGTGCGGGCTTCGGGCTTGAGTTCCAGCTGCAGTTCCCTGAACCCCTCGTCGTGGTTGGTCCTCACGTCGAAGACCCCGGCCCGGGTCTCCAGTTCGGCCAGCACCTCGTCCGCGATGCCGGCAAGCCGCACCGGGTCCGGATGGGACAGGTCGAGGTGCACGGGAAGCCCCAGGGCGAGCGCACCCGCCGAGAAGCTCATGGATCTGGCCTCGGGCAGCGTGCCCATTTCCTCGCGCCAGGCGTTCTGAAACTCCGTGGAGGAGAAATCACGCTGCCCGGATTCGGCAAGCTTGAACTCGACGGACCCCAGGTGACCGCGAGGCACCTCGACGGCGTCCCCCCCCAGCGGGTCGAAGAGCTGTGCGGTTTGCCCGACCGTGACCGCGACGCCGGCCAGGGGCGCGCCGCCGGCTTGTGAAAATTTTCTCAAGGCCCGGTGTCCCGCCTCTTCCAGCAACGCCGTGACCTCGGCCGTGCGCTCGCTCGGCGTGCCCACGGGCATCTCGAGGTTCGCCGAGACGACGTCCCCTTCGATCTGCGGAAGGAATTCGTACCGGACGAACCCCGCGCCCACGATCGTCATCGACAGGACCAGGAGTCCGGCGGTGGAGGCCAGCACGACGCCCGGGTGGCTTGTGGCGAACCGCAGGCTGCGATCGAGGGGGCCTTTGACCGCACGGGCGAGGAGTTCGTCCACGCCTTCCTGGACCCGGCTCACCAGGCGGGCCGCCTTCGTCGCCGGCTTCCGTGGCGGAGGCAGGTGCGCCAGGTGGTGGGGCAGAACGAGCAGCGACTCGACCAGCGACAGCAGGAGCACGGCGATCACGACGATCGGAATGCTGAGGCCGATCTTGCCGATGGGGCCGGGCACCGTCAGCAGCACCGAAAAGGCCGTGATGGTGGTGAGCACGGAGAAGATCACCGGCGCCGCGATCCGCCGCGTCCCCCGAATCGCGGCGGCCACCCCGTCGCCCCCCTTTTCGCGCTCGGAATAGACGTTCTCCCCCACGACGATGGCGTCGTCCACGACGATGCCCAGTGCGAGGATCAGAGCCATCAGGGAGAACATGCTGATCGAGACGTCCAGAACCGCCATGACCAGGAAGGTCCCCGCGAAGGAGACCGCCACGCCGACCGCGACCCACATGGCCAGCCGGATCTGCAGGAAGAGGGCCAGGGCCAGGAAGACGAGCGCGAGCCCGATGGCCGCGTTTTCCAGCAGGAGGTCCACGCGCCCCTCGAGGTCGACGGAATCGTCGCGCCAGATGTCGACGGCGACGCCCGCGGGCAGCCCCGGTACGACCTCCGAGTCGACGTAGTCCCTGATCGCGCGGGCAATGTCGATCACGTTTTCGCCCGAACTGCGGTAGACGTCGATGCGAGCGGCCGGCTGTCCGTTGAACCGCGTCATCAGGTCGGTGTCGGCGAATGCGTCGTGCACGGTGGCGATTTCGCCCAGGCGCACCGCGGTCCCATCGGAGCGCGTGAGGACGATG
>CAZTOF010000615.1:0-3869 GCA_964615515.1 uncultured Gemmatimonadaceae bacterium | reverse complement strand
CGCCCTGGTAGGGAATCGCGTACACGCCGTCCTTGTAGACGCGCTGGCTGATGAAGTCGCCTTCGCTGTAGTAGCGACGGAAGAAGCGGTAGAGGTGGTCGTAGACATCGGCCTCGAGCGCGTCCACGTCCGTGCCCGCGTTGATCGCCTTGCGAAGCTCCTGAACGGTGGGCGCCTTGTCCGGGTCGACCCGGAGCCTACGGGCGTCACGCTCGGCCTCCGCCAACTGTTGCTCCAGCGTGGCTCGATCCGCCGAACGATACTGCTGGAACTCGTATTTCACCTGGGGGAGAAGGTCGACTTCCAGAAAGCGGGTTACCTCCGCCTCTTTGGCGTGCATGATTCGGTAGAACCCGAAGTCTAGATCCGGCTTGTCCAGCTGGAAGAGCTCCTTGAGGAGCTTCACTAGGCGGTCGAATCGGTCCGTTCTTTCCGTGGTCATTCGTTGGGGCTCGTCGCCATCACCGCTGGACGGGTCTCGGCTCGGTCACCGGCGCACCCGGGCGCTCCAGAGGAGCATGGTCGTATTCGGGCATCGTCTCGCAGGCAGAGGATCGTGGGAAGTCGGGAAGACTTGGGAACATACTCTCCCGCCGAAGGCGCTAGGAAGTCAAGCGACGTCACGAAGCGCCTCACCCCGCAACCGCGCTTACCCCGCCAGGATCTTCTTCGCGTCTGGCATAGTCCCAAGTGGCGCGTAACTCCGCCTGGAGGGCAACATTCGGATCACGATTCCCCAGAAGCGGCTAACCACGGACACATCAGCCTCCGGTGCGAAGCCCCGGGAACACCTCTTCCGCCGACTTGCCCGTCACTTCCAGGTAGAGGGAATCGGCACAGAGTTCGATCTCGTCGTTCCACGCGACCGCACCGTGGGGAGCGACATGGACCCCTACGAAGACTCCATTGCGGTCCCAGGCCCGGAACACACCCCGGTCGGCGAGGCCCGACAGGTCGACCTCGCCCGCCGAGCCATCGGAGAACCTGAGCCAGATTCTCAGCCCCTCACGCGGCTTGACCTCCAGCGCTTGAATCACCCCTCTCGCTCCTTGGAAGAGTGCGGTTAATCCCCCTTCACCGCCGCTCCCGCATCGGTCAGCACGTATTTCTGGTTCGGCGCCCTCGGATTGTCGGGATTCGTCATGCGGACCAGCCCGGCCTCCAGCAACGGCTTCAGGTGCTTTCGGCGAAAGTGGGAGCGGTGCGTCACGCCCGCGCGCTCCATGAGCTCGGCCAGGCTTCGCGGAACGTCGCACGCCACCACGATGGCGCGCTGGCGAGCGGTCAAACGGCCAGCAACTTGGTCACCGTCCTGGTCGGCGCGCACTTGGTCACCAGGGTGACTGACCATGTCCGAGTCCGGCGGGTCCACGGGACGCTCGCCAGCGCCGCGATCCTCGACGCGCTCCGCACCCGTCCCCACCGTCGGCCGCCGCTGTCGGGCCGCCAACCCCTCCCCCAACAGCAACAACTCGAACTCGCTTTGGACCTCGTCGCTGCGGATCACGGGAGAGGCGTAGCCGAGTCCCTGCCAGTCCCTGAAGATGGCCCGGAGTCCGGTGCCGGCCTGCCTGGCGAGGCCAATGCCGCGGAACGCTGCGGCGACCAACGGGTTGCGCACCTCCTTCGCCGTCCGGTCGAGCAACTCGCCTGTCGGGGCGCCGGCGTCCCCCGGGTTCCAGAACACCGTCCGGTCGTGATAGAAGCGGATGAAGGCCGTGCGCCCTCGGTCGCTGTAGTCCTGATGGGTCAGCTGGTTGATGAAAGCCTCCCGGAAGGACACGTAGCCGGGCGGATGGTCGTTGCGGCGCAGGGTCCGCAGGTCGATGCCGAACGGACGCTTCGCGTGCCGTAGGTAGTGCTCGGCAACGATCAGCCAGACTTGGAGCAGGTTGTCCTCGACGACGATGCGGTCGGTCCAGTGGTGTTCGGGCGGCCCATCGTCGTAGGCGGCTCCGATGAACTGGCAGTCGATGACCGGGCGGGCCAGCACCTGCCGAATGTAGCGCGGCCGACCGAAGACAAGCACCGCCGCTCGCGTCGGCGCCAACCCATCGCCGGACTCGACGACCAACCCCCGATCATGCAGGAACTCCACATCGCCGAGGTCCTGCCCCTCGCCGGGGTTACGGTCGGAGAACAGCGACCGGTACCAGCGCACCGACGGGGGATGGAAGAATCGGTGCGCCTCCAACTCCTCCAAGACCTCGCCGTCGTACCGGCCCGCAGCGTCGCCCGGCGGGACGCGCTCCTCGCCGCGCTCGGCATCCGGCCACCCGTGCCACTCGGTCCGGGCTGCAGACTCCTCGCGATTCATGTCCCCCACCTCCCCAGCGTCCGTTCGCGTTACCCTCGCTCGAAAAGTGACCAAGTAGCCGACGGGCCACAAACAACTTGGTCAGTGACCAAGTGGCCCTCGTGCTGTGCTCGAGTGGTCAGAGACAACAGGGGTTGGCACACGCAACGGCCGGCCCCGACGTTCCGCCACCGGCTCACCTTTCCGCCCTCAGCCTGCGCCGACATTCCGGATGCAACTTGCTGACGAGACGATTGAACCGCTCGCGGATCCACTCGACGGATTCGTCAAAGTCCCGGACCGCCGCTCCCTCGGTGAACTCTGCCATCCGCCAGAATCCCAACCTCGGGCGGCCCTGGGAGGACCATTCCTGCCAGCCGCGCAGCCCTATCTCCTGCTGCTGGTCGTCTACCAACTCCATGTCAGCCTTCAAGGCGCGAACGATCTCGTCAAAAACCCGCTCGGCTGCCGGTTCGCCTTTTCGCTTCGACAGATAGGCGCCCATTGTGCGCTTGTTTCGATCCAAAAAGGCATTCAACGAGAGGCCCCAGCCTCCGTGTCCCGATCCGTCGACCCTGACCGAGATATAGCTGTGCCCCCAAGGCACCGGTGTCTCGGACCTGGTGTCGTCAAAGGCAAAGTCTCTCAGCACGGCCGTCCAGAACCGCTCGTTCTCGTCTTCAACCGGTGTTGGCTCATGCTCCTCGACCGGGTCGTCGTCGGTCTCGTCCAGGATCGTCCTGCGAACGAGTATCGTGCGGGGCACGAGTTCGGTCTGCGCCAGCAGGCGCGGCTGGATAATCACTTCGCCCTCTGCGCTGTGCGCACGACGAAAGACGGCCGCCTCAACGAGCGCGAGATTGAACCGCAGACCACTGTGCTCCTGCACGTAGGAGACGATGTCCTCAACACCTTCGCGGATGCCGTCGCCGATGATCAGCAGCAGGAATTCGCCCCGCTTGAGGTTACGGGCGACACGGTCGACGAAGAGATGCTCCTGCAGATCGCTGTGCGCTTCGGCGACGATGGCGAATGGGGACCGATCGGTGCGCTGTCGGACCTCCCGATCTAGGTCGTCGTAACCCCACGTAGCCAATACTCGGGCATAGTCGAGGATCTGGCCGATCACCTCCCGGCGTGCACCCGGGTTCTTCCAGAGCTTGAACTCGGCGAGGATGATCTTGCCGGTCGGTGTCAGGTACAGCGCATCGGCGGACCCGGCGCGCGTGCCCAACTCCGTGCAGACCGGAACCGGGGCATCGTACGCGGGATCGATCTCGCCGAGCGGCAGGAGGTCGGCGTGTCGGAACAGGATTTCCTGTAGCTGGGCCTCATCGATTCGGCCCTCATCACCGACCGACGCGACTGGGATGCGGCGCCACGTTGTGCTGGCGGTCAGGTCACCGCTCAGTTGGATGAGGTTTCCGTACAATATGCCCATTCCGGTACGTGGATCCTGCGTCGCGCCCGAATCTAACGGCGACGGCTCAGTTTCCGCTTGCGCCCCCGGCAACCCCTTGCCATTCTGTCTCCCCTAACCCACTCCCCCCCTACCCCGGAGGCGCCCATGCCA
>CAZTOF010000614.1:0-5585 GCA_964615515.1 uncultured Gemmatimonadaceae bacterium | reverse complement strand
CCCATGAGCACCGCCCCCACGCCCCTCCCGGCGGAGCCCCGCTCGCGGCTGACGCGGTCGAGGCGGTTGAGGACCCCGGACGGTATCCGGATCTGGTAGAGGCCGAAGAAGTTGAGGGCGAAGGCGACGAACATGGCTGCGATCGCCAGGTTCACCCATGGGCTCGCGGCAAAGCGGGCCATTCCCGCGGCTCCGACCAGAACCGAGGTCGCCAGGCCCACCGCGGTGAAGGTGCCGATGATCCCTCCGCCGAATAGCAGCGCACGCCGGAGCGCCGTCCGCCCGCTCTCGCCGCCGTGCTTCGCGAAGTAGGAAGCCGTGACGGGAACCATGGGGAATACGCACGGCGTGATCAGCGCGAAGGCGCCGGCCGAGATGGCCAGCCAGAAGAAGGCGCCGTCAATCACGGGTCGGCGCTTGCCCGGGCGTGATCCTGACGGGAACGGAGATCGTCTCGGTCTGCGCGGGCAGGCAGACGCGGTTCGTGCATGCCTGGTAGCGGGCGCGGATCAGCATCTCGCGCTCTCCCGGCGCGGTCCCGGCGGCAATCTGGACGGGGACCCGGTACGCCACCGATCCCTCGTGCACCTCCACCTGCATCGAGAAATTCCGGTCGAACCTGACCCTGGGCTCGGATCCCTCCACGTCGCCGGCCAGGGTGAACGGCTGATCCGCATCCAGGAAAATCCTGGTGGGTACGGGACCGCCCTCTCCCTGCGTGATCGCGTAGATGTACCATCCCCGCTCGATGGCCGCCTTGACAACCACCTCGACCTTCGCGCCCGGCGCCGGATCCCCCTTGCCGAGCGCCGCCGTCCACTCGACGGGGTCCTGCGCACTGCCGCTTCCCGCGGTCAGGAACACCATGGCCAGCGTGGCCAGGAGTCCGTGGACACACTCCGGCGAGCGCCGGGGCGCCGTGCCGACAAGACGCCTTGAAGGGGGAACGGCAGCGCCACTCGGCCGACAGGCAGCGCAGAGCGTGAGCGTCGGGCTCACGATGCGGTTCAGTGCCGCCGGCACCGGTGAATCAGTTGGTCCGGTTGGGGTTGCCGACCGGCCCCACGGATATCGGGACGGAACGCGAGTGCACCAGGCCATCGAAGTACCCGTACACCCCTTCGCCCTCGATGCCGAACTCCGGCCACGGACGCGGCAAGGGATCCAAGCCGGTGTACTTCACGAAGTTGGTGTAGTTGTGCCCGACTCCGAACAGGCGCAGCTGGAAGCGAAGGGGCCTGCTGTCCTGGTATATCGAGACCGTGTCCTGCTCGGCATTCCCGACGGTGTTGGGGAAAGGGCCGAGGTGGGAGACGGGGACTTCCACCTCGGTGCCGTCGGGCATGGTCTCGAGGACATCGAAGACATCCGCCAGGAGCGTGCCGATGTCCGTGCCGGACTGGTACTCGATCGGAATGTCGAGCAACCCGGCTTCCTCGGGCATCGCCAGCGACTTCATGTATTCGGGCTCGAGCAGTTGTGGTACGACGGGCACCGTCATCTCGCCGCTGAACGAACCCAGGGGCGCCTGCCCGCGGATACCGTAGGTGCCGCCCGGCTCGATCGGCTCCGGGAGCAACGCGCCCACGCACCTCGCGGGAACGTGCCAACTCGCGCCCGTTCGACCGCACGCCGGCAGCCGCAATTCCCGGTGGAATTCGGCCGTCCAGCCGGGACCTTCCAGCGTCGCGCTGAACCGCGGCTTGGTGTCGCTCCACTGCCGGTGGGGGTGCAGAACCGCCACGCGGGCTTCACTTTCGCCGGCTACGAGAAGCACCGCAATCGCCACGACGTCGGGATGGGCTTCGAAAGGGTCCACCGGACGTACGATTTCGCACGCCGTCGAGGCCGCAAGCACCGCCGCGACCAGCAGTCCGGATGCCCTCGCGCCCGCCCTCAAAACCGGAACTCCACCCCGACGAACGGAATCATCGGAAGCTGCCGCAGGTAGACCCTCTCGAGGTTGTGGCTGTACCAGCCGCGCTGCACGACCCAGCCTACCACATTCGGCAGACTGAAGAGGTTGGCCACGGAAACATACGGCATCATCGACGCGCCCAGCCACGACACCTCGCTCTCCGTGCGCCACCCCACGTCGATCCGGAGGTAGTACGGCAGCTTGGCGGAGTTGTAGTCGCCTCCCAGGGTCAACAGCTCGGTGTGTTCGTACGGTCCCTGTCTCCTGATGGGGATGATCGCCAACAACGGGGTAACCGGTTGCCCCGAGCGCAGAGAAAACCGCGCGGACCACAATGACCTGCCTTGCCTATAGGACGCGCCCAATTCCATTTCATGGTCGCGGTGGAAGCGGGGTGTGTACGTTCGCGAACCTGCCGTGCGGGAGACCCTGGCCCAGCGGTAGCTGCCGAGAAACGCCAGCCCCCGGTCTCCCATCCAGCTCCAGGATGCCTCGATCCCGCGGGCCGTGCCGCTGGCCACCTCCCATCGTGACGGATCTCCCAGCACGACTCCGGTAAGCGGCTTGGCTCCCGGGTCCGGCAGCCTCAGGTCGGCTAGGAAGCGTGCGTAGGCGTCCAGCCGCATCCGAAGCGCACCCTTCGAACCCTGCCACCCGATCGAGAACTCCGTATTGCGGGGAACCGGGGCCTTGCTGACGGGGACGAGAATATCGTACGCAAGGAAGCTCGCGATGAGCGCCTCCTCGTTGCGCACCGAGGCCAGCGCCTGATACGAACGCGACGCCGAGACGCGGGCGTTCCACCAGGACGCCGCGTAGTTCAGCTCGGCGAATGGAGCGAGAGTGGTGGACACCCCGTGAAACCGGTCCATGCGCAGCCCTGTCCGGGAATGGAAACCTCTCCGTAACGGTACCTCCACCGTGGAATACGCCGCGAGCCGCCAGCGGCTTACACGAAGGGTGAGTGGCGAGAAGTAGGCCTCTCCCCTGGATGCGAGCTTTTCGGTGGCGTCATAGTCGTGATCGGTGGCGAACCGGGTAGCCTGCAGGGCGGCGACGACCGAGGCCCGCCCCGTGTACCAGGTCATCCGCACGTCGGCACGCGTCTCCCCCATCGAACCGTCGCCGACCAGCAGCGTGTCCCGGGGGCGAACGCTGATCTCCTCGCCGTTCACGGTGTGAATGCCGCCTCCGCCCAGGGCGGTGAGGTCGTTCGCGAACCGGCTGTGGCCCAGGCTCACGTCGACAATCCCGCGGGTTCCGAGTCTGTCGCGGTAGTGGGCCGCGAAGGCGATGTTGCTCGACTTCATCGCCAATTCCAGGGTTTCCCGGGCGTCGAACGTACTCAGGTTCTCGGAATTCAGGTATCCGCTTACGGACAGTCGGCGCATCCCGCCCAGGTCGGTTGTCAGCTTGGCGTGCACATCCTGGAAGAAGTAGGGAAGGTCGTGCTCGACGGCCCTCATCTTTTCGAGGACCGACGTGAATGCGCCGATGTAGGTGCGCCGGCCGTTCACCAGGTAGGACACGCTCTCGCCTATCGGACCTTCCACGGAGAGCTTGGAGGAACCGAGGCCCAGGGAGCCGGCCATGCGCCTCCGGTCGCGCGCTCCGTCCCTGGTTGCGATCTCGATCGCGCCCGACAGCGACCCGATGGCAAAGCCGTCGCCGCCCGATCCGGCCAGCACCGTCGCACGCTCGACCACGTCGGCGTTGATCGCGGAGATGAAGCCTCCCAGGTGAACCGCGTTGAAGAGCCGCACCCCGTCGAGCAACACCGGGGTGCCGTCGCTTGTTCCTCCCCGGATGAAGGGGACCGAACTGTAGTCGGAGGAGGCCGACGCGGACGGCGAGATGGCGGTCGCGCGCAACACGTCCGACTCCAGGATCGTCGGGAGGGACCGGATCAGAAGGGAATCGATCACGAACGCGTCCCGGGACAACGACATCGGATCCCCGGCCCGGCCCTTGACGGCGACCTCGAGCCCCTCCAGGCCGATCGGAGCGGGACTCAGCAGTACCCGTATCGGGTCGGAGGGCGGTTCGTCGTAGACCTGGGTCCACATCCTGTAACCGTACGCCGTCACCTCGACGCGCAACGGCCCGCCAGCCGGGACTCCCGGCAAGACGAAAGCCCCGTGCTCGTCGGAAACCCCCGATGCGGCGACCGGCTGGTCGTCGGCCGCGGCAACCGCGACCTGGGCGAAGGCGATGGGTTCCAGATCAACGCTGTCGCGGACGACGCCGGTCAGGGTCGCCTGCTGCACCGCGGCAATCACCAGGGTGGTGCCGATCATCCCTCGTACCGCCTTGCCATGGATGCGCTCGAACCCCGGCTTCGCGATTCGGGCTGGACCGGGGAAGCACTCACTCCCGGGGCCGCCTCGCCTGCCGCGTCCGGCGCTCCGGATCTCTCACGTGCCGGTTCGGATCCTACCGCCCGATCCGAACCGGCCTTCCGGATTCGAGCACTCCGCCTGCTTCTCCTGGAGACTCGTCTCCAGCTTCAATAATTGCGCGCCGCGGGTCTGTCCGTCAAGGCGAACCCGGCCCCCGACAGTGTCCGGGAGCCCGTGGGCAAAACCCCCAGGGCATTCGAGCGGCGATCCATCCGGGCTGGATCGCTTCACTCTGCGTTGCTTTTCGGGCGAATAGGCTGCTATTGACGGGTGACCGGGCGGGGCCTGCAGGGGTTCCACCGGCAGGCGTCACCTTCCGGTTCCCGCCTGCTCCTCCTCCAGCAGCCGGTCAACCGCCAGGATCATCTCGTTCTCGCGCTTGTCGACGAACCGGATGACACCCTCCGCGTCCAGGATGAAGGTGCTTGGCCACGCCCGGACGTCCCAGGCTGTCGCGATGGGACCGTCGGTGCCGCCATCCCACCACGTTCGATAGGACAGGCCCTCGCGCTCCTTGGCCGCCCGGACCGTTCGCAGCCTGCTGTCGCTGTTGACCCCGAGCAGAACGACGTCCTTGTCCTTGTACAGGTCCAGCATCGAGCGCTGGTACGGGTATTCTCCGCGGCAGGGTCCGCACCAGTCGCCGGTGAAGATGAGTACGACGATGTTGCCGCGGTACTCGTGGAGTTCGAAGTCGACTCCTTCGGTGTCGGTTCCCACGATGTTCCGCGCCACTTGGCCCGGCGTCAGCATCTCGAAGAGCTGCCGTTGCCTGTCGATGACCTCCGCGGCCTCCTCATGCTCGGCCCCCGCTTCCGCCAGGTACGTCGAGATCCGCCGGGATTGCTCGGCGGTGACCCTCCCCTTCTCCAGCCACCAGCGGAAGCCCCGAAGAAGGCGCGAAGCCCGGCGCCTGAGGTTGCGCCTGGCTTCGGGAACGTTCAGGAGCGAGTCCAGTCTCGCGAGCAACCGCCCCACCTGGGAGTCCTCCAGGATCTCCCCGTCGAGGTCCTTGGGGACGACGCCGGCGAATTCGGCTGTGGCCGTTCCGACCGGCATCGTCGCACAGCCGGCCGCCGGAGCCAGCGTCAGAAGTGCGATCCACCCTGCCATTCCCCCGAAGCGCCTTGCCGGCCCGGCAGCGGCCGGCAGCTTTCGTATCTGGTTGTGGTGATTGTGGTTGCATGCGTGACGGGGTGTGATTCCCTCTGGTTGGCTCCCGCTACTTGCTACGTCAGGAGCGCGCCACGGCGGCGGTTGTCCAGCGC